>JACCZA010000300.1 GCA_013696185.1 Actinomycetota bacterium | reverse complement strand
GAGCGGGCCTCGAGGAGCCGCTGCCCGCCGACGGGGCGCCGAGCGCCACGAGCGTGCCGGCCGCGTCGATCCGTCCGCTCTGGACGCCGTCGAAGTGGGCGCCGCTGCCGGTAATCGCTGCCTCGATCGCGGCGGCACCGGCGACCGGCTTGTACGAGAGGGCCAGACCGACGAGTCCGGCGACGACGGGCGCTGCCGAGGACGTGCCGCAGAAGTTGACGTACCCGCCCCCGCGTGCCGTGGCGACGTTGCAGCCCGGCGCCGCGACGCGCACCCAGGAGCCGTAGTTCGACCACGAGTAGAGGGTGTCCTCGGGCGTGCTGCCGGCGACGCCGATCACCTGCGGGTAGGCGGCGGGGTAGGTCGGGGTGGAGGAGCCGGAGTTGCCGGCCGCCGCGACCAGCACCACGCCCTTGCTCGCGGCGTACGCGACAGCGGCGGTCAGCGTCTGGGTCGTGCCCTCGCCGCCGAGGCTCATGCTGATCACGCGCGCGCCGTGGTCGGCGGCCCAGACGATCCCCGTTGCGACGTCGGAGGTCGTGCCCGAGCCGTTCTCGTCCAGCACCTGCACGGGCATGAGGGAGCAACCCCAGCAGACGCCCGCCTGGCCCGTCGTGTTGTTCGTGCGCGCGCCGATGACGCCGGCGGACGAGGTGCCGTGGCCGTCCTCGTCGAGCGGGTCGCCGTCGCCGTGCACGACGTCGTAGCCCCCGACGAGCGCGCCCTGCAGGTCGGGGTGGGTCCGGTCGACGCCCGTGTCGAGCACCGCCACGACGGTGCTCCCGGAGCCTGTCCCGGAGTCCCAGGCCCGCGGCGCGTGCACGAGCGCGGGCCCCCACTGGTCGCGCCAGAGCGAGTCGTTCGGGATCGTGTCGAACTTCGCGAGGGCGACGTCCCGCTCGGCGTATGCCACGGCCGGCGAGGCCTCGAGCTGGGCGAGCGCCCTCGCAGCCTGTCCGTCGGGCACGTCGACGACGCTGACCTCCAGCCGCCGCACGCTCTCGTCGACCTCGCCGTCGACGCGCTCGAGCGCGGCCGCGGCGGCCGCCGGAGTCGCGTCCTCCTGGAACTTCACGAGCAGCTGCCCGGGCACGTACTCCGGCTCGGCCTGGTCGCCCGCCGACGTGCCCGCCCGAGACAGGAGATCGGGACGCACGGGAGCCGCCGTGTGGGGCTGCGTCGGCACGAGCACCGTCGGCAGGCCTGCGGGCCGGTCGACCGATACCTGCACCCGCGCGGGCGGCGCGCCCTCACCGGAGGAGCCGGCGAGGAAGGCGACGGCGCTCGCCGCTGCGAGGACCAGGGCCGCGAGCCCTGCGAGGAACGAGGTGCGGTGCCCCTTGAAGAAATCCGTCATCGCATGCGTCTCCCGTTGCTCGCTGACGGGCGTCGACCCGACGCCCGGCGGTCAGGGGTGTATCGGCGGCGGACGGCCCTCGCCGCAGACCCGTTCGGGCGCGAGCCCCGCTCCTCGATTCGGGGATCGCTCCGGCGGGGCGACCTCAGCCGCCGGCGAGGGACGCGCGCAGCGCCTCGCCGAGCGCACCCGCGTCGGAGCGCCGCAGCTCGGCGGCGACGTACTCGTCGGGGCGGATCAGGAGCGAGGTGCCGCCGGCGCCGAGCGCGAGCAGGAAGCCGTGGCCGACCGGCTCGGCCGAGTTCACCGCTGCGAGCGGCGCGAGCCGGCCGACCGGACCGTCCGCCGCTCCGTAGACGGCGGGAGTTGCGAGCGTGCCGCTGTCGACGAAGCGGCGCAGCCCGGGCACGCGCAGGCTGCCGCGCAGGACGAGAGTCCGCGCGAGCCGGTGCAGGGGCGTCGGCGGAACCATGAACCTCGTCGTCGCGGCGGTGACCCGCAGGTTCTCGAGCGCCGCCGCCCGCCGCTCGCGCTCGTAGCTCGCGAGCAGCTCCTCGGGAGCCTCGCCCCGGGAGACGAGCGCGAGCTTCCAGGCGAGGTTCCGCGCGTCCTCGACGCCGCTGTTCAGGCCGCGTGCGCCGAACGGGGACATCAGGTGCGCGGCGTCGCCTGCGAGGAAGACGCGGCCGGCCCGGAAGCGCGAGGCGAGTCGCTGGTGGAAGCGATAGGCGGTCAGCCAGACGAGCTCGTAGGGGCTGTCGCCCGCGAGCGCGCGGACGCGGCGCTCCAGGCGGCCCGAGGAGCGCTCGGCCTCGACGTCGGTCCGGGCGGGCACCTGCCAGTCGACCCGCCACTCCCCGTCCGGCTGGGGATGGACGAGTACCTGGCGGCCGGGGTTCTCGGGCGGGTCGAAGAAGAAGCGCCGCTCGTTGCGCGGGAACGGCAGCTCGGCGCGGATGTCGGTGATGAGGAAGCGATCGCGAAGGGTCGAGCCGGGGAAGCCGATGCCAAGAGCTCCGCGCAGGGCGCTGCGCGCGCCGTCGCAGGCGATCGCGTAGGGGCCGGCGAGCTCGCCGCCTCCCTCGAGCTCGAGCGTGACGGAGGCCCCGCCCTGCCGCAGGCCGCGCACGCGGCACCCGAAGCGGAGCTCGACGAGCGGCTCCCGCCCGACCCGCTGCAGGAGCGCGGCCTCCGTGAGGGTCTGCTGCAGGTTGACGAAGAGCGGGGGCTCACCGGCGGCAGGGCGCGGGAACTCGACGCAGAGAAGCTCGCGCCGGCCGACGTACGTGCGCGCGCGGTCGAGCACGACGCCGCGCTCGAGCATCGGTGCCGCGCAGCCGAGCCGGTCGAAGGTGCGGAGGGTGTGCCGCGCGAGCACGATCGCCCGGGAGCCCTCGCCGCGCGGGCCCTCCCGTGCGTCGACCACCGTCGAGGCGATGCCGAGGCGGGCCAGCTCGAGCGCGGCCGTCAGCCCGACGGGACCCGCTCCCACCACCAGCACCGGCCCGTCGGGCACCGGAGCGCTACCTCTGCAGTGCGTCCCAGACTGCCGCGTCGCGCTCGGCAGTCCAGACCTGCGGCGGGAGGCCCTCCGCCTCGTCCCAGGCCCGGGCGACGTTGAACGGCAGGCAGTGCTCGAAGATGCGCCACTCACCGAAGCGAGGCTCGAGCGCCTCGCGTGCACCGCCGAAGGCGTCGAGGAGCGAGCCGCCGTCCTCCCGCGCGTCCCTGACGGCCGTCCAGAGCGTCCGCAGGTACGCGCGCGTCTCGGCGATTCCGGTCGCCACCTCGTCGGCGCCGCGGAGCGCCGGCCCGCGGCCGGGCACGAGCGTCTCGGCCCCGAGCGCCTCGAGCCGGTCGAGCGTCGAGGTCGACCACTCCTCCATCGCGGCGTCGCCCATGTACGGCGCCGCCCCGGCCTCCACCAGGTCGCCGCTGAACAGCACGCGCTCCGCGGGCAGCCAGACGCACGTGTCGCCCAGCGTGTGGCCGCCGCCGAGGAAGCGCAGCTGCACCTCGCGCTCGCCCAGCGCCAGGGTCAGCGTGTCGGCGAAGGCAACGTCCGGATAGGTCAGGCCGGGGATCGAGTCGACGTCGCGGAAGAGGCGGGGGAAGCGGCGGGCCTCCGACTCGAAGTCCTGCGCGCCGCGCTCGTGGATCCACTCGCGCGTGCGCGCGTGGGCGACGATCCGCTGCGCCCCGAAGGCCGAGGCGCCGAGCACGCGCACCGCGTGGTAGTGCGTCAGGACGAGGTACTCGACGGGCTTGTCCGTCAGCTCGCGCAGCGCGTCGAGCCACTCGCCGGCGGCCGTCGGCGTCGCGCGGGCGTCGATGCAGAGCACGGAGTCCGGGCCGACGATCGCCCCTACGTTGGGGTCTCCCTCGGCCGTGTAGGCGTAGACCCCGTCGGCCAGCTCCTCGAGCGTCGAGCGCTGCTCGGCAGTGTCCGCCGTGGAGGCGAAAGGCTTACTGATGGGAGGTGACCCCCGCGCCGGTGAGGTCGCCGTCGGCCGTGCCGGGAGGCGCCGTCGCGTTCTCGTACCAGGAGTACGCGTAGCGGCCGTCGTCGAGCCCGCGGGCGAGGCTGGTGAGCCTGAGCGGGTGGAAGGTGTCGCACATGACCGCGAGCTCGTGGGTCTCGGCGAGGCCGATCGAGCGCTCGGCGAGCCCGGGCTGGGGCCCGTGCGGCAGACCCGAGGGGTGGAGGGTGATCGAGCCGACGTTCACGCCCTTGCGCGAGCCGAAGTTGCCCGAGACGTAATAGATCATCTCCTCCGACTGCAGGTTCGAGTGGTGGTAGGGGATCGGCACGGCCTCGGGGTCGAAGTCGAGCCGGCGCGGGCAGAAGCTGCAGATGACGAAGTTCCTGCCGGCGAAGGTCTGGTGGGAGGGCGGCGGCTGGTGGATGCGCCCGGTGATCGGCTCGAAGTCGTGGATCGAGAACGTCCAGGGGTAGAGGTACCCGTCCCAGCCGACCACGTCGAAGGGGTGGTAGTCGACCACGTAGGTCTGGTAGCCGCCGCGCACGCGCACCTTCACGTGGAAGTCGCCGCGCTCGCGCACCGTGTTCAGCCGCGCCGGCGGGTGGATGTCTCGGTGGTAGTAGGGCGCGCCCTCGAGCAGCTGGCCCGAGTCGTTGCGGTAGCGCCTCGGGATCTCGACGAGGCCCGGCGTCTCGAAGACCAGGTAGCGCTGCTCCCCCTCGGGGCGGAAGCGGTACGTCGTCCCGCGCGGGATCACGACATAGTCGCCCTCCCGGTAGGGCAGCTCGCCGAAGACGGTCTCGAGCGTGCCCGAGCCCTCGTGCACGAAGACCACCTCGTCGCCCTCGCCGTTGCGGAAGAACGCCTCGGTCGTCTCGGTCGGCCGGCAGAGCGAGATCTCGACGTCGTCGTTCCACATCAGCAGGCGCCGGCCCGTCACCTCGTCGCCGCCGGGCTCGACCTCGTAGGTGTCGAACAGCCGGTGCGCGTGGGCCTCGGGCACCCACTCCTCGCGCTCGATCGGCTCGAAGGGGCCGAGCTCCTTGACGCGGCAGGGCGAGTGCAGGTGGTACAGGATCGACTCGTTGCCCGTGAAGCCCTCGAGGCCCATGACCTCCTCGGTCAGGAGCGTCCCGTTCTCGCGGAACTGGATGTGGCGCTTGCGGGGCACGTCGCCGAGGCGGTGGTACATGGGCATGGCGCCCTCCTTCAGGAGCTCTCGGGAGAGTGGCTGCTACGACGGTGAGCTTAGTCGTCAGTAGACGGTGCGGACGTTGAGCGGCGGCTCGCCGGCGGCGAGGCGGCGCAGCTGGTCGCCGACGAAGCGGTAGGCCCGGGCCTCCCACTGCGTCGTCGCGCCGCCGACGTGGGGGGTGATCAGGAGGTTCGGCGCGCTCCAGAGCGAGTGCTCCGGCGGCAGCGGCTCGGGATCCGTGACGTCGAGCGCCGCGCGCAGGCGGCCGGCCCGCAGCCGCTCCTCGAGTGCCCCCGTGTCGACGAGCGGGCCGCGCGCGGCGTTCACGAGCAGCGCTCCGGGCCGCATGCTGTCGAGGAAGCGGGCATCGACGAGGCCGCGCGTCTCCTCCGTCAGCGGGAGCAGCAGCACGACCACGTCCGCGTCGAGCAGCAGCTCGGGTAGCTCCTCGACGGTGTGCACGCCGGGCCGCTCGTGCCTGGCGACGCCGACGATCCGCGCGCCGAACGGCTCGAGGCGTGCCTCCAGCGCACGGCCGATCGAGCCGTGGCCGACGACGAGCACCTGCTTCCCGTCGAGGTCGTCGATCGGTCCGAGCGGCGACTCGCCGCCTGCACCCATCGGGTTCACGTCGGCATCCCAGCGGCGCTCCGCCTGCAGCCGCCAGAAGTCGGGTAGCCGCCTGGTGAGGGCGAGGATCGCCGCGACGCACCACTCGGCGACGGGGATGTCGTGCACGCCGCTCGCGTTGCAGACCGTCACGCCGCGGGGAACGGCGGGCAGGAGCCACTCGACGCCGGCGTTCAGGGTCTGGATCACCCGCAGCGCGGGGAGCTCGGCGAACACCTCCGGCAGGCTGCGAGAGACCCCGAAGTGGAGTACGGCGACCTCGACGTCGGGCGCGCGCTCGGCCGTCAGCTCGACGCCGTCGGGCAGCGGGCCGAGCTCCTCGAGGGCCGCCTCTCGCGGCAGGAGCACCTTCACGGCGCGCCGGGCCGGCCGTTCGCGAGCGCGGGCTCGATCCGGCCGCGCACCTCGCCGAGGGAGATGGGGCCGGCCCGGCCGCGCAGGATCACCTCGTCGCCGTCTGCGAGGAAGGTGCGGGTG
>JACCZA010000293.1 GCA_013696185.1 Actinomycetota bacterium | reverse complement strand
AGCAGAAAGAGCGCCGTTCTCCGTGCTCCTCGTCGGCTGAGTGTCATGACGTTGCGACGGTACCGGCCGGACGCTGCCTCTGAGCGAGGAATCCGGTCGTGTAGCGGCCGCTCGTGAAGTCCTCGCTGCGCAGGATCTCGACTGCGAGGTCCCGCGTCGTCGCGACGCCTCGCACCTCGAGCTCGTGCAGCGCTCGCAGCCCGCGCGCGATCGCCGCCGGCCGCTCCTCGTCCCACACGATCAGCTTGCCGAGCAGAGAATCGTAGTACGGCGGGACGGAAGCGCCCGACTCGACATGCGTGTCGAAGCGAACGCCCGGCCCCAGTGGAACGCGCAGCGCGTCGATGCGGCCCGGCGCCGGGGCGAACCCCTTCGCGGGGTCCTCTGCGTTGATGCGCACCTCGATTGCATGGCCGCGGCGCTCGGCGCGCCCGTAGCGCCCGAGCGGCTCCCCGGCGGCGATGCGCAGCTGCTCGCGCACGAGGTCGATCCCCGTGACGAGCTCGGTGACCGGGTGCTCGACCTGCAGGCGCGCGTTCACCTCGATGAAGTGGAAGCTGCCGTCGGGCCCGAGCAGGAACTCGAACGTGCCCGCGTTGCGGTAGCCGACCTGCAGGCAGGCCCGCTCCGCGACCGCCTCCATCTCCTCCCGCAGAGCGACGTCGACCGCGGGGGAGGGCGACTCCTCGATCAACTTCTGGTGGCGGCGCTGGATCGAGCACTCGCGCTCGCCGAGGGTCAGCACCCCGCCCTCGCCGTCGGCCAGCACCTGCACCTCGACGTGGCGCGCGGGCACGACCGCCTTCTCGAGGTAGAGGCCGTCCTCACCGAATGCCGCGTCGGCCTCGAGCGCGGCGGTCGCGAAGGCGGCCTCGAGCCCGCCGGGCGTCTCGACAAGGCGCATGCCCTTGCCACCGCCCCCGGCGACGGCCTTCAGGAGCACCGGGTAGCCGACCTCCTCCGCCATGGCGCGCGCCTCGGCGAGCGTCGCCTGACCCCGCGTGCCCGGGACGAGCGGCACGCCCGCAGCCCGCAGCTCCTGCTTCGCGAGCGCCTTGTCGCCGAGGCGCCGCATCGTCTGCGCCGAGGGGCCGACGAACACGAGCTCGTTGTCCTCGCAGGCCTCGACGAACTCGGGGTTCTCGGCCAGGAACCCGTAGCCGGGGTGCACCGCCTCGCACCCGGTGGTGACCGCCGCGGCCACGATCGAGGGGATCTTCAGATAGCTCTCCGTTGCCTGCGGCGGGCCGACACGCACCGCCCGGTCCGCGAGCCGCACGTGGAGCGCGTCGGCGTCCGCCGTCGAGTAGACGGCGACCGCCTCGACGCCGAGCTCGTGCAGGGCGCGGATCACGCGAACCGCGATCTCCCCCCGGTTCGCGACGAGAACGCGCGAGAACACCGCGGGAGCTTAGCCCGGCCCCACGTCCGCGGGCAGGTGCGCGACTCAGAGAGCGTCGAGCGGGCGGGCGCGCACCGGCTCGAGCTCGAACAGCAGCTGGCCGAACTCGACAGGCTCGGCATTCACGGCGTGGATCGTGCGCACGATGCCCTCGCGCTCGGCCTTCACCTCGTTCATCAGCTTCATCGCCTCGAGGATGCAGAGCGTCTGGCCGGCGGCCACGGCGTCGCCCTCCTCGACGAACGCGGCAGCGCCGGGAGTCGGGGCGCGGTAGAAGGTGCCGACCATCGGCGACTCGACGCGCACGAGGCCACCGTCGACGGGCGCCGAGGGAGCGAGGGGAGGATCGGTGACCGCCAGCGGCGTGCTCGACTGCACGGCCGCCGGCGTCCCGTCGTCGGTGCGGCGCACCGAGACGCGGATGTCGTCCTCCTCGATCGTGACCTCGGCCACCCCCGACTCCTGGACGATGCGGACGACCTCGCGGATCCACTCGGCCCGCTGCTGGTCGACGCCGCCCGCCGCGAGCGAGTCCTCACGGCGGCTGCGGCCGCGGATCGTGTGCAGGAGCGGCTCGGCATCCTCGCCGAAGAGGCCGAGCAGGAGCAGCTCCTCCTCGCTCGAGGCGAGGGCCCCGGCCTGCTCGCGCACCTCCGCGAGCGCCGCCGGCTGCTCCCGCACGGCCTCGCCGTCGGAGCGCAGCTCGATCGCGCGCCGCACCGTCGCATCGACGGGTCCGGGCGGCTCGCCGTAATGGCCCGCCACGAGCTCCTGCAGCTCGTCGACGACCGTGCCGTAGCGACTCGCAGAGAGCACGTGCAGCAGCGCCTGCGAGGCGAGCATCTGGCCGATCGGCGCGGCGAGCGGCGGTGAGCCCACCTCCTCGCGCACCCGCGCCAGCTCCTCGAGCACGTCGTCGATGCGATCGTCCGCGGAGTTCGCCCGCAGATGCGAGTCGAGCGCCGCGACGAGGCCGGGCGGCAGCATGTGCTCGGCCGCGCGGACGGCGATCCGCGGCGCGAGCGGCGCGACCGGCTCGTCGCCGATGTGCTCGTCCACGAGCTCCGCCGCGCGCCAGAGCGTCGGGACGTCGACGCGGCAGGCGAGCCCGAGCCCGGCGAGGGCCTGCGCCAGCCCCTCCCCCGAGACGCGATAGAGCGTGAGCGCGATCGGATAGACCGCGCAGGCGATCAGGTCGGCGCCGGCGCGCGCGGCCTCGAGCGCCGCAGCGAGCGCGTTGCCCGAGGCTCCCTGGCAGTAGACGCCGACCGGAAGGCCGCTCTCCTCCCCGAGCCGGGTCACGAGCTCGCGCGCCGTGTGCGGTCCGAGCGCGCCGGTCGAGTCGTGGATCAGCACCCGCGCCGCGCCGAGCTCGCGCAGCTTGCGCGCCTGCTCGACGAGCGTCTCGGTCTCGCCCGAGCGGCCGGGGCTGTAGACGAGGCCGGCGTCGAACTCGCGGCCCGCGGCGGCGATCGCCTCAGCGGCGTCGCGCAGGTTCGAGACGTCGTTCAGCGGGTCGTGCAGGCGGAAGACGTCGATCCCGTTCTCCGCGGCGGACGAGACGAAGCGGCGGACGAAATCGCCGTCGACGGGGCGCGAGCCGACGAGGAAGCGGCCGCGGAGCGCCAGCCCGAGCGGTGTCTTCGTGCGGGCCTCGAGCGCGCGGATCCGCTCCCACGGGCTCTCGACCCCGCGCTGGACGGCGGCGTCGAAGCAGCCGCCGCCCGAGACCTCGAGGTAGGCGAAGCCGGCGCTGTCCAGGAGCTCGGCGAGCCGGAGCTGATCCGCGGTCGGCATCCGCCCGGCGAGCGGCTCCTGCCCGAGCAGCCGGAGCGACGTATCGACGAGCTCCGGCATCTACCGGACCTTAACGAGTCGATTCGAGCGGGTGGCCGTCACCGCGAGCACGGACGGGGCGCGGGAGGACGAGCGACTCGAGACCCGCGCCTACGCGCGGGAGATGTAGCGGCGCTCGCGCGGGTCGACCTTCAGGCGGTCGCCCACGTTCACGAAGAGCGGCACCTGGACGACGGCGCCCGTCTCGAGGGTCGCCGCCTTCGACACGTTCGAGACCGTGTCGCCGCGCACGCCCGGCTCGGTGTCGGTCACCGTCAGCTCGACCGAGGAGGGCAGCTGGATCCCGGCCGGCCGGCCGTCGACCGTGAGCATCTGCACCGAGCTCGACGGCTGCAGGAACTCGAGCGCGCCGGCCACGCTCGGCCGGGGCAGCGGGAACTGCTCGTAGGTCTCCTCGTCCATGAAGATCACCTCCTCGCCCGCGTCGTAGAGGTACTGGACGCTCTTCACCTCCGTGTGCACGCGGGCGAATTTCTCCCCGGCGCGGAAGGTGCGGTCGACCACGGCACCCGAGGCCTCGAGGCGCTTGAGCTTCGTGCGGACGAACGCGCCCCCCTTGCCGGGCTTCACGTGCTGGAACTCGACGATCCTCCAGACGTCCCCGTCGAGGGCGATGTGCATGCCGTTCTTGAACTGGTTCGTGCTGACGTAGTCGGCCACGGCGGGCCATGCTACTCGACCGTCAGAAGCTCCTTGGTGAA
>JACCZA010000238.1 GCA_013696185.1 Actinomycetota bacterium | reverse complement strand
GTCCTTGTTCGACTCCATGTCGAACCACATGGCGAAGAGCGTGAACTGGCTCCCCGAGATCAGGAGGAGGGCGATCAGGCCCGCCGTCGCCGCCGTGATCTCGTGGCCCTCGAGGCGGCGCACGGTCACCCCGATGCCGAGCGCGAGGCCGAGCGCGCTCATCAGCAGGCCGAGCGCGTAGAAGAAGACGAGCGGGTGGAAGTCGCGGATCACGTACTTCTCCCGCAGCCGCCAGAAGAAGCCCTTGACGAGGAGCCACGAGATCGTCGGGATCACCTTGCGCAGGCGGATGCCCGAGCGCTCACCGACGCCGTAGACCGGCCGGGAGGGGATGTCGCGCACCCGCGCGTTCCAGACGTTCAGGTGCACGAGCAGGTCGTTCGGGAAGCCGTAGCCTCGGTAGACGCGGTGCAGGTCGAGCTGGGCGAGGAGCGGCAGGCCGATCGCGGTGTAGCCCGACTGCGAGTCGGCGACGTGCCAGTAGCCCGAGGCGATCTTCGTCAGCAGCGAGAGGACGGCGTTGCCGAGGTAGCGCGTGCGCGGGATGAGCTGCCAGGCCTCGCCCGAGATGAGCCGGTTCGCCTTCGCGTAGTCGACCTCGCCGCGGGCGACGGGGGCGACGAGCCGCTCCAGGTCCTCGGGCGGCATCTGGTTGTCCGCGGCCATCACCGCCGTCACGTCCATCTCGTCGGCGATCGCGCGCCCGTAGCCGCTCACGATCGCGGCGCCGACGCCGCCCCGCCGCTCGTGCACGACCACCTCGACCCGCGGGTCGCCGGCGGCGCGCGCCCGCTCGACTGTCGCGTCGCGGGAGCCGTCGTCCACGACGTAGATGCGGTCGACGAAGGCAGGGATGCCGGCGAGCGTCGTGCCGATCAGCGCCTCCTCGTCGAGCGCCGGCACGACCACCGCCACCGTCTTCCCCTCGAGCACGGGCGCTGTCAGCGGCCGCTGCGGCGAGCGGCGAGCGGCTCCCAGAGCAGCGCGGCGAGGAGCCCGAGGATGAGCCCGATGGCGGCCCCGACGAGCGCCGACGTGCGCGCGTTGCGCGCGCTCGTCTTCGTCGCGACTGCCTCGTTCACGACCTGGCTGCGCTCGACGTTCTCGGCGAGGGAGAGCTGCTGGTTCGCGTTCAGCAGGATGTCCTCGATCGCGGCCCGGCGCTGCTCGGCGAAGGAGATCTGCGACTGCAGGTTCGTGACGAGGAGCAGCCGCTCGACCTCGCCCAGGCTGCGGTTGCCGAGCACCTCGGTCTGCAACCGCTGGGCCGTCGTGAGCCGGGCCTCGACCTCCGCGAGGTTGCGCCGGTTCGCGCGCACGCGCTCCCGGATGCCGCGAATCTTGTCGTTCACGTACGGCGAGGTCGCCGCGACGACCCGGCCGGCGAGCGCGGTCGCCGCCCGCTCCACCTTGCCCGGCGCCGGCCCCTGCACGGAGACGACGATCAGCGTGGTCGTCGCCGCCTGGCGCCTGAACGTCGCCGACACCTCGGCGGGCCGGGAGCTGACGTTGCCGCGCAGCTGGCCCACCCGCAGGCCGCTCCGCCTCGCCGCCTGGCGCAGGGCCGCCTCGGAGCGGACGATCTCGCTGACGATGCTCGGGTTCGACTGGAGACTCGGCCCGATCTGCCCTCCGCCGCTCGGCGTGAACGGCTGACCGAGGTAGAGCAGTGCCTCGGCCCGGTAGAGCGTCGTGCCGCCGAGCGACAGCACGTAGCCGACCGCGATGCCGGCGAGGATGCCGACGAGCGGCAGCCACCAGCGGGCGGCGATCGCGGCACCGAGGCCGCGGACGTCGACCTCCTGCTCCTCCGGCGGGAACGGGTCGCGGCGCGCCTGCCGCTCGCGCAGCTCTCGACCCACGCTCATCGGGCGGCGACTCTACTCGACGCCCATTCCCACTGGGCTCGCAGGCCCTCCTCGAGCGAGACGGCGGGGTGCCAGCCGAGCTCGGCCCCGATCAGGCTCGTGTCGGCAGCGGTCCGCCGCACGTCGCCCGCCGCGGGAGCGCCCACCCGCAGGTCGAGCCGCCGCCCCGAGATGCTCTCCAGCAGGGCGATCGCCTCGAGCATCGTCGCCTCGGCGCCGCCCCCCACGTTCATGGTCGCCCCACCCCGTCCTCGCTCCATCGCGGCGATCGTCGCCGTGACGACGTCGCCGACGTAGGTGAAGCCGCGCGAGGCCGAGCCGTCGCCGTAGAGCTCGAACGTCCGCCCCTCGGCGAGCGCGCCGACGAGGCGCGCGAACGCCATGTCCGGACGCTGGCGCGGGCCGTAGACCGTGAAGTAGCGCAGGACGACGACGTCGAGCCCGAAGCTCGTGCCGTAGGCCCGCGCGAGGTGCTCGCAGCCGAGCTTCGTGATCCCGTACGGCGAGAGCGGCCGCGGCTCGGTCGTCTCCGGGGTCGGGAGGCGCTCCGCGTCGCCGTAGATCGACGAGGAGGAGGAGAAGACGACCCGGCAGCCGCGCGCCGCTGCGGCCTCGAACACCCGCTGGCTGGCGACCAGGTTGCGGCGGACGTAGTCCGGGAAGACGTCGCCGAAGCTGCGCACGCCCGGCTGACCGGCGAGGTGGAACACTCCGTCGGCGCCCGCGAGCAGATCGTCCAGCGGCTCCTCGGCGAGGTCGATCCGGACGACGTCGAGCCGCGAGGCGCTCTCCTGCTTCAGGCGGGGGTCGTAGTAGTCGGTGAAGCAGTCGGCGCCGACGACCTCGTGGCCCGCGTCGATCAGACCCTCGGCGAGGTGCGAGCCGATGAAGCCCGCCGCACCGGTGACGACGTACCTCACCGCTCGCCGGGCTCCCCGGCCACCGGCTCGGGGAGCTCCTCCGCGAACGGCTCGAGCGTGCCGCTCGGGTCGCCCGTCAGGCAGAGGTGCGAGAAGAAGCGGGTCATCACGACGCCCTCGCGGAAGTCGCCGAGCCGTGGCTCGGGCCGCTCGCCGCTCGCGAGCGCGAGGGTGAGCTCCGGATACCGGCTGCCGGCCGCGAGCGGCAGCGGAAAGCCGCCTCCGAACCGGAGGTTGACGTCGGTCACCCGGAAGCTGCCGTCCGGCTCCCTGAAGCACTGCACGTTCGCGGGGCCCCAGATCGGCAGGGCCTCGGCCACCGTCCGCGCGTGGTCGATCAGGTCCCAGTCCCGGATCGTCATCCCCTTGATCGACTCCCCGCCCTTCGACTGGATCATCGTGCGCGGGATGGCGTTCAGGCAGCGGCCCTCGAAGTCGCAGAGCACGTCGATCGAGAACTCCTCGCCGCGGCAGACCGCCTGCACGATCGAGTCGACCGGGCTGTGGCGGAGGAAGAACTCGAGCTCGCCGGCATCGGCGGCGCGGTAGATGTGACGCGAGCCGAAGCCGCTGCGGGCCTTCACGAGCAGGGGGTACTCGACGCCGGCGGGCACCTCCCCGGGCAGCCACGTCGGCGGCGAGTCGAGCCCGCGCGCCTCGAGCGCCAGGTGGGCGAGGTACTTGTCGGCCATCGCGCGGACGACCTCGCCCGGGGCGAGCAGCACGAGCGCGCCGAGCGTGTCGCGAGCCTCGGCGAGGAGCAGCTGGTCGAGATCGGTGAGCGGCACGATCAGGCCCACCTCGTGGGTCTCCACGAGCTCACGCAGGCGCGGCAGGTACGCGGGATCGTCGATCCGCGGGACGAGCTCCCGGCGATCGGCGTGGTAGAGCGCGGGCGCGAGCAGGTCGGCGTCGGCTGCGATCGTCGTCGCGCCGGCGCGGGCGAACGCGCTGACGATGTCGACGCGCTGCCCGGCGCAGGTGAACAGGACGGTGATCACCGGGCTGGAGCGTAACGGCTGCCGCCGGCGGAGACCTCGCCCGCGCTCGAGCCGTGCCCGCGCTGCGGAGCGCGATTACGCAGTCGGCTTGCGCCAGACGAGCGAGTAGCGCCAGAGCAGGAGCAGCTTCAGAGCAGGCCGCCGAGCGGCGAGCCGTACACGAGGAAGCGCAGGTCGACGAGCGCGCTCAGGGCGAGCACGACCGCGAGCACGACGGCAAGCCGGCGGCGGCGCGCGAGGCGCTCGAGCGCGAGCCCGAAGCCGAGCGCCCAGGCGGGCGCCGTCGTCAGCATGTAGGTCGCCTTGAGGACGTCGCCGTCGGCCGTCGGGTAGCTGACCGTGAAGTACAGGTAGCCCGCGAGGCCGGCGAGGGGGAGCAGGGCGACGAGCAGGCGGCCGGGATCGGCCGTGAGCGTCCGGCGGCGCATCGACGCGAGCAGGAGCCCGAGCCAGCCGGCGACGGCGAGCAGGGTCGGCAGCAGGCCGAGCGCGTGCTGGGCGGCGAGCTGCCGCTCGGTGCCGGCGGGGGGATCCTGCTCGCTCGCCTCCCAGGCGAAGACGCCCGACCAGTCTCCCCAGAGCTCCGAGAACGTCTCGGGCAGCGCCCGGTTCGCGTAGGCGGGCCGGTAGGGGTGCGTGAAGAGCTCGGGCAGGCCGGGGTCGAGGTAGAACGAGGCGGGCCGGCGCTCCCAGATCGGCTCGACCACCGTCGGCCGGTCGAACACGGGATTGGCGTAGCGCACCGCCTGGCGCACGTACCACGGGCCTGCGACGAGCGCGGTCGCGAGCACGGCGATGC
>JACCZA010000156.1 GCA_013696185.1 Actinomycetota bacterium | reverse complement strand
GGGGCGCGAGGACGGCGCCGAGCGGCCCGCCCTCGTCTCGGACGGGCCGGCCTTCACCACGTTCGGCGACCGCGTCGAGGTGCGGAACAGCGACGGCGCCTGGACTGTCTGGTGGGCGTTCGACCCGGACTCCTCGCTCGCCCCGGGCGCGATCGCGAGGTTCGTGCCGAGGGACGAGGCGGTGCCGCTCGTCGACGATGCGAAGGCGCCCGGCACGATCAACGACCCGCGGCACGGCGGCCTCGGCGCCTTCGGCTGGCATCACGCGCGCCGGGCAGGGTGCTGCGACGCCGCCCCGCCGCTCTTCGCCTCCGTCGACGACGCAGGCGAGGCCGACATCGACCCCGACCATGCGTGGGGGATCGACAGCCGCAGCCGCGCGCCCTTCGGCGTGTCGGCGATCTCCCACAGCGCGCCCGAGCGTGACGAGCGGGGCGACGTGGGCTTCCAGGTGGTGCTCGACTTCAGCGACGGCTGGCATGACCCGGTCCTCACCGCGACCTACAGCTACGAGTTCTACGACGGCTCCGGCGAGCTCGGCGGCGGGGTGCGCGTCTGGATCGAGATCGAGGAGCGTTGCGGCGACAGCTGCCGCGCAGCAGGCGGAACGGACTTCCCGAACGCCTTCGTCAAGGAGCCGAAGATCGTGGCGGCGCTCGCGCCGCTCCCGGACGGGTCGATCCGCTACCCGCACGTGACCGTCTTCGACGACGGCGAGTCGCCGCGGGCGATCGGCCAGTGCAACCTCGGCGAGCTCGGCGACGCGGCGAGCCCGGGATCCTCCTGCCAGGTCGGGCGCCGGCAGCTGGAGGCGGGTGCCAGCCGGCTGCGGTTCGACGAGGGTCTCGGAGGCTGCCCCGAGAGCGAGTGCTTCCACGCCTCCTTCCGCGCCTATCCCGGCGGACTGCCGCCCCGCGCCGGTGCCTCGCTGCGCTGGTCGGACGAGCGAAACGGCCTCTGGGCCTGGGCTGCAGCCTCGGATCGACGTGCCTGCTTCGGGCTCTTCGGCGCCGGCCGCGAGCGCGCGGGGAGCTGCAGGCCCCCGATCGGCGAGACGGCGGGCGGGTGCGTCAACGTCGCGGGCGATCCCGGCGTGCCGCGCCAGTGGGAGCTCCACCGCCGCGGAGGCTGGGGGCAGGCCCTCGTCGCGGGGTGGACGGGCGGCCACGGCGGCTACGACTGCCCGCTGGCCTCGCGCGCCTTCGGCCCGGACGGCGAGACCTGGGGGATCTACGCCAACTACTCGTACGGCCCGGGCTGGGATCTCCAGACGGAGCCCTGAGCGCTCGAGGCGAGAAAGACAAGGGGCCGCCCGAAGGCGGCCCCCGATCCAGCACCAGCGTGATGTAGTAGAGGCGCTTCCTGCCGATCTCCTCGGACCGGCGGCGCGAGACGCGAACCCCCTACGCTGGCTAAGCGATTCCCCGTAGGTCTCGGGGATACGCCTCTACCCGCTGGTACCTCCACTGCCCGTACTGGAATCCTCCACTGCCGGACCACCTCCTTTCCGCGGTTGCCCCGAGTCTAGCGAAGCCTGGGCCGGAAGGGCAGAGCCCGCCTACACCGTGACCTTGACGACCCCGTCCTCGACGCGGACGGGAAAGGTCTCGACCGGCAGGAACGCCGGCAGGGTCAGGGCGCGGCCGGTGCGGATGTCGAAGCGGGCGCCGTGACGCGGGCAGACGACGACGCCCTCGTCCGGCTCCCAGTCGCCCTCCACGAGCGGCCCGTCGTCGTGCGAGCAGCGGTCCTCGACCGCGTACAGCTCGCCGTCGATGTTGTAGACGCCGATCGTGACCTGGCCGGCAGGGACGATCCTGACCGTGCTCGGCGGCAGCTCCTCGACGCGGCACACGTCGATCTCCATCCGGCGCTAGCGCAGGTCGAGGTCGCCGGCCATGCCGGCCCACTCCTCGGGCAGCGGCGTGCCCTTCGCCTTGTGGAGGGCGACCTTGAGCGTCCCGAGCCCGAGCAGCGCGCACTTGAGCCGCACCGGCGTGAGCGGGATCCCGATCTCCTCGAGCAGCTCGTCCTTCGGCAGCGTTGCGACCTCGGTCGCCGTGCGCCCCGTGACGAGCTCGGTCAGCATCGAGGTCGCCGCCTGGCTGATCGCGCAGCCCCGGCCGCTGAACTTGACCTCGTCGATCGTCTCCCCGTCGGGGGCGAGCCGGACGTAGATCGTGACCTCGTCGCCGCAGAGCGGATTCTGCCCCTCGGCCTCGGCATCGGGTCGATCGAGCTCCCCGTGCCCGCGCGGATTGCGGTAGTGGTCGAGGATGACCTCCCGGTAGAGCTGGTCGAACTCGGACATGTGACCGGCTACCCGAGCACCTTCTTCACGCGGTGGAGCCCCTCGACGAGCCTGTCGATCTCCTCGGGCACGGTGTAGAGGTAGAAGCTCGCGCGCGTCGTCGCGGCGACGCCGAGCCGCGTCATCAGCGGCTGGGTGCAGTGGTGGCCCGCGCGCACCGCAACACCTTCCCAGTCGAGCACCTGGGCGACGTCGTGCGGGTGGATGCCCTCGATGTCGAAGGAGACGATGCCCGCGCGGCGCTCCGGCGGTGGGCCGAAAGCGCGCAGGCCCGGGATCTCCGCCAGCCGCTCGAGCGCGTGGGCGACGAGCATGTGCTCGTGCTCCTCGATCGCCTCGAGACCGATCCCGGTCACGTAGTCGATCGCCGCGCCGAAGCCGACCGCCTCGCCGATCGCGGGCGTCCCGGCCTCGAACTTGTACGGCAGCTCGTTCCAGCTCGTGCGGTCGAGCGCGACGGAGCGGATCATCTCGCCGCCGAGGTTGAAGGGCGACATCTGCTCGAGCAGATCGCGCCGGCCCCAGAGGGCTCCCGCCCCCGTCGGCCCGCAGAGCTTGTGCGAGGAGAGCGCGAGGAAGTCGCAACCGAGCGCCTGGACGTCGAGCGCGCGGTGTGGCGCCGCCTGGGCGGCGTCGACGACCATGATCGCGCCCTGCTCGTGCGCCCAGGCGGCGAGCTCCTCGACCGGGTTGATCGTTCCGAGCGAGTTGGAGACGAGGTTGTTCGCGACCACCTTCACGCGGCCCTCCGCCGCGAGCCCGTCGAGCGCATCGAGCTGCAGCTCTCCCGCGTCGTCGATCGGGATGTGGCGAAAGGCGGCGCCCGTGCGCTTGGCGACGTACTGCCACGGCACGAAGTTCGAGTGGTGCTCGAGCTCCGTCACGACGACGAGGTCTCCAGGCCCGAGGTTGTCGAGCCCCCACGCGTAGGCGACGAGGTTCAGCGCCTCGGTCGCGCTGCGCGTGAAGATCACCTCGCGCGAGGAGGGGGCATTGACGAGAGCGCGCACGGTCTCGCGGGCGGCCTCGAAGCGCTCGGTCGAGCGCTCCGCGAGGCCGTAGACGCCGCGGTGCACGTTGGCGTAGGAGGTCGCGTAGAACTCGTGCATCGTGTCGAGCACCTGACGGGGCTTCTGCGCCGAGGAGGCCGAGTCGAGGTAGGAGAGCGGCTTCCCGTGAAAGAGTTGCTCGAAGACGGGGAAGTCCGCGCGCAGCCTGTGCGCGTCGAGCTTCGGCTTGGCGGTCACGGCCATAGCGCCATGGTACCGCTCCGATCGTCTCGGCCCGGATGCGCGGGGCCGGCTACGACGCCGGCTGCCTGCGTCCCCAGACGACGACGGGGCGCTCCCCGCCTGCAGGGAAGCGAAGCACCGTGACGTAGGTCTCCCCGAGCGCGAAGGCGTAGCGGCCCGCAGCGTCCTGCAGGTGGCAGATCGCGAGCTTCCGCGCCTGCAGCGAACCGGCTGCGCAACCGATCGACGTGCCGGGCACGCGCAGGTAGCTCCCGGAGAGGGGGAACGCGTAGCTCGCGGCGCTCGGCCGGTGCTCGGAGGCTGCCGACCGCGACGGTCCCTCGGCTGCGGCGCTCGTGGCCTGGGAGGCGTGGCGCCACTCGGCGACGAGCCGCGTGCTCCGCCCGTCCGTGAAGCGGAACACGGCCACCCCCTCGTTGCTGATCGTCGCCGCGAACCTGTCGCCGGCGCCGCGGAGGTCGCAGGAGACGAACTCCACGCGATTGCGCTGCCAGCTGCAGCTCACGATCGTCCCGCGCACGTCGACCCAGGCGTCCCGGGCCGGAAACGAGCGCTCGACGGTCGCGGCGGAAACGGCGCTGCACAGGAAGAGCGCCACCAGGCCGCCCAGGAACGCTCGTCTCATACGTTGGACCCCCCAGTCCCTCGGCACGCCCCCCGTGCCCTGTACCCGCGTCCCACTACCCCGCCGAGCGGACGGCCAAACGCGGGCCTGTCCGCTTCAGACTCGCACCCGGAGCTGCGGCACGAAGCGCTCGTCCGTCAGCGCCAGCCCCGAGATCGCGAGGGCGGTCCCTCCAAGCGCCGCGACGACGCCCCATGCTCCGGGCACGGCGAGCTCGAAGAACGCGCGCGACGCGTGCCAGGCGAGCACTGCCGCGAAGAGGGCGAAGAGCGCCACGCAGAGCGCGCTGACCGCGACGCCGCGACGGCGACCGGCGGCCTCGAGTGCGAGCACGAGATAGAGCCCGACGGCGACGAGCACCGTCGTCGCCACCGTGCGGGCCTCCACGAGCGGGAGGTCGACGACGTTGAGCGAGAACAGGTACGCCGAGAGCACGCCGAGACCGGCGGCGGTCCCGGCCGGGATGGCGAAGCGCGCCACCTCGCGCAGGAACCTCGGCGCCTGCCACGGCCCCGCACTCGGCGCGAGCGCGAGGAAGAACGAGGGGATCCCGATCGTCAGGCCGGCCGCGAGGGTGAGATGGCGCGGCAGGAGCGGGTACTCGGTCTCGGTCAGGCCGATCGAGAGGATGAGGAAGGCGGCGAAGGCCGACTTCGCGACGAACAGCTTCGTCACGCGCTGGACGTTGCGCAGGATGTTCCGCCCCTCTGCGACCATCGCCGGCACCGCAGCGAAGTCGCCGCGCACGAGCACCACGTCCGCGACGCTGCGGGCCATCTGCGAGCCCGTACCCTGCGCGATCCCGAGCCGCGCGGCCTTGAGCGCGGGCACGTCGTTGACGCCGTCGCCGACCATCGCCACGTAGCGCCCCTCGTCGCGCAGGCCCTCGACGAAGCGCCGCTTGCCCTCGGGCGAGATCCGCCCCACCACGGTCGCCGCGAGATCCGGCTCCCCGCCCGAGCTGCCGTCGGCGACGCGCTCGACCGCGATCCCGGCGTCGCGGGCGATCGCGGCGACCGTCTCCGGCGCGTCTCCCGAGATCACCTTGAGCTCGATCCCCTCGTCGCGCAGGAACTGCACGGTCCGGCGCGTGTCCGGCCGCAGCTCCTCCCCGAGATAGACGAGCCCGAGCGCCACCAGGCCGTCGGGCAGCGTCCCGTCCGCGTCGAGCCCCGCGGGCGAGCGCCCGAGAGCGACCACGCGGCGTCCGGAGCGGGACTCGCGGGTCGCCGCCGCAGCGAGCCCGCCGAGCGGGAACAGCTCCGGCGCGCCGAGCACGAGGCTCTCGCCGCCGAGCGAGAGGGCGCTCCAGCGCCACCGCGAGGAGAACGGGACGTGCCCGGAAGGCAGCTCGGCGGGCGGCGCGCCGAAGGCCTCCGCGATCGCCTCGAGCGTGCCGTTCCGTGTCGGGGAGGCGGCCGCGTAGCCGCCGAGCCGGCGCGCGAGCTCCTCCCGCGTCACGCCGGCCGCCGGCTCGAGGCCCGTCACGCGCAGCCCCGCCTCGGTCAGGGTGCCCGTCTTGTCGAGACAGATGACGTCGACCGAGGCGAGCGACTCGACGGCGTTCAGCTGCTGGGCGAGCGCTCCCCGCCGGGCCATGCGCGTCGAGGCCGCTGCGTAGGTCAGCGCGGCAAGCAGGATCAGGCCTTCGGGGATGAGCGTGACAGCGCCTGCGACGGCGGTCGTGACGGCCTCCCGGATCGAGGCGTCCCGCTCCCAGAGCGCGAAGCCGAGCACGAGGGCGAGCGGCGCGAGCACGACGACGAGCGCCAGGAGGAGCCGGTTCAGCGTCAGCTCGAGCGGGGAGCGGGGGTGGCGGAACTCGCGCGCCTCTCCGGTGATCCGACCCGCGTAGCTCTCGGAGCCGACCGCGGTCACCGTGTAGGAGCCCGCGCCCTCGACCGCGAACGAGCCCGACTGGACCTCGTCGCCCACCGTGCGCACGACCGGCTGGGCCTCTCCGCTCAGGATCGACTCGTCGAGCGCGAGCCCGAAGCTCTGCGTCAGCCGCCCGTCCGCCACGACCTGGTCGCCGGCGGCCAGGCGCAGGAGATCGCCGGGGACGACCTCCTCGACGGCGACCTCGCGCGGGTTGCCGTCGCGCACGACGCTCGCCCGCGGCGCCACGAGCGCTGCGAGGCGGTCGAGGGCGCGCTTCGCCCGCAGCTCCTGCGCGATCCCGATACCCGAGTTCGCGAGCAGGATGAAGAGGAAGATCGCGTCGCGCCAGTCCCCGAAGGCGAGCGTGAGGGCGCCGAACACCGCGAGGATGAGGTTGAAGACGGTGAGCAGGTTCGCGCGAACGATGCTCGCCGTGGAGCGGCTGGTCGCCGGTGGCTCGACCGGACCCCGCTCCGCGAGGCGTCGCGCGGCCTCGGCCTCGCTGAGGCCCGTCGCAACCCTCGCCTCGGTCGCGGCTCCGGTCAGACCTCCGAGGCTATACGGCTCGAGGTGGCCATCAACTCCGAGACCGGCCGCGGCCGCCCGAGGTGAAAGCCCTGGCCGTAGTCGACCCCGTAGTCGCGCAGCAGCCGCACCGTGTCCGCATTGCCGACGAACTCGGCGATCGTCTGGAGGCCGAGCCCGCGCGCGACCTCGACCATCGCCCGCACCATCCGCTGGTCGATCGGGCTCTCGGGCAGGTGCGCGATGAAGTCGCCGTCGATCTTGAGCATGTCGAGCGGCAGGTACTTCAGGTACGAGAAGGAGCCGAAGCCGGCGCCGAAGTCGTCGAGCGCGAAGCGGCAGCCGAGGCCGGCCAGCCGGTAGGCGAAGCGCTGCGCCTCGTCCATGTTCGCGATCGCGGCGGTCTCCGTGATCTCGAACACGAGGCTCGCCGGGTCGACCGCGCCGGCGAGGATCTGCCGCTCGATGTACTCGAGCAGCTCGGGATCCCCGAGCGACCTGCCGGAGAGGTTGATCTCGAACGGCAGGTCGATCGCCCGCGGCTCGCCGCACAGGCGGATCGCCTCGCCGATCACCCAGCGGTCGATCGCGCCGATGAGCCCGAAGCGCTCGGCGATCGGCAAGAACACTTCGGGGGCCAAGATCGTGCCGTCCTCCTCCCGCATCCGCAGCAGCAGCTCGTGCTGGGAGATGCGGCCCGTCTGCAGGTCGACGATCGGCTGCTCGTAGAGGACGAAGCGACCCTGCTCGAGGGCGCCCCTGATCCGCTCCACCCACGGCAGCGAGACCTGCAAGCCACCCCTCCTGCCCTCGCCCGGGGCGTACACGCCGACGGCGTCGCGCCCGCCCTCCTTCGCCTCGTAGAGCGCGACGTCCGCCTCGACGAGCAGCTCCTGTCCGGTCACCTGGCGATCCCCGACGGCGGTGAGTCCGATGCTCGTCGTGACGCGCAGCGGCGCTCCACCCGTCCCGAGCGGGAAGCGGCGCACCCGCTCGCGCAGGTCCTCGGCGACGACGCGGGCGCCGGCGAGGTCGACCTGGCGCAGGAGGACGGCGAACTCGTCACCGCCGAGGCGCGCGATCAGGTCGCTCGTACGCAGGTTGCCGCGCAGGAGGTCGGCCACGCCGCGGACGACCGCGTCGCCGGCCGCGTGACCGAAGGTGTCGTTGACGTACTTGAAGTCGTCGAGGTCGAGCGTCAGGATGGCGCCGCTCGTGCCGTAGCGGGCCGCCTGGTCGACGTGCGCGAGCACCTCCTCCTCGAAGCGACGGCGGTTGTAGAGACCCGTCAGCGCATCGTGGTCAGCGAGGTACTGCAGCTGCCCCTCGACGCGCTTGCGCTCGGAGACGTCGTTGAAGGTGACGACTGCGCCCACGACCTCCGCGCCCTCGAGCAGCGGCGTCGCGATGTAGGCGACGGGGAAGCTCTCGCCGTCGGCGCCGACGAAGACGTCGTTCTCCACGCGCTGCACCTCAGCCTCGCGGAGCGCCCGAAGGGTGCGACATTCGTCGGCCGCGTGTCGCGTCGAGGCGCCGTGCACGAGCTCGTGCGCGTGCCTGCCGACGAGATCGGCCGGGCGGCCCCCGAGCATGCGCGCCGCAGCCGGGTTGACGAACGTCGCCCGTCCGTCCGCGTCGAGGCCGTAGATGCCCTCGCCGGCCGCGTCGAGCAGGAGCTCGTTCTGTCGGCTGAGTCGCCGCAGCTCGTCCTCGCCCTGCTTGCGCTCGACGACCTGGCGAAGCTGCGTGCCGACCCGGGCCATCCGCTCGAGCAGGCCACGGTCCGGCTGGGCCGCCTCGCGCGCGAAGAACTCGAGCACGGCGACGACCCCGGCCTGCGTCGAGACCGGAAAGGCGAAGCCCGCACGGACGCCGGTGTCCGCGGCCACGCGTGCACGCGGGAAGCCGGGCTCGCCTTGGAGGTCGGCGACCCAGGCGGGGCTTCCGCTCTCGAGCACGCGGCCGGGCAGGCCCACCCCGCGCGCAAGGATCGTGCTCTCGGTCGCGTGCCGGAACGGCTCGAAGCACTCGCGCGGCTCGCCCAGGTGCCAGATGCTCGACGGCTTCAGGGCGCCGCTCGCGCTGTCGAGCAGGTACACGTGCCCGACCGGCCAGCCAGTGTGCTCGCAGACGCGGTCGAGCGCCTCCTGCAACGCGTCCTCGACCGTTGCGGCCTCGTTGGCGGCGACCGCCACGGCGTGCAGGAGCTCGAGCTCGGACTGGCGCTCGTAGAGGTCACGCGTCGCCTTCTCGGCGATCTCCTCCACCTCGCGGCGGGCGCGACGCTCGCGCTCGAGCTGGCCACGCAGGCGCTCGAGCTCGCTCTCGCCGACCGGGGATCGCTGCGCGGGCGGCGGGCTCATCGGTGGAACCTGAGCTCCAGCACGCACCGCTCGTCGCCGCGGTGCATACAGGTCGACTGGTGCAGGTCGACGTGCTCCCCGTACAGGTCCGCCGCACCTTCGATGAAGCCCTCGGCGAGCGCGCAGAGCTTCCGCGGCGAGCGGTAGCCGAGGCGAAGATCGCCGTTCGACCCGGGCTCGTAGCCGAACTCTGGGACACCCGCGCGCGGAAGGAGCTTGCGCACCTCCGGATGGATGATCCCGTTCACCGTCAGCACGAACGCCTCCGCCGAGGCGTGCGGCTGGAAGAAACCCGGGTACCGCTCCGCCAGGAGCGGCAACCCCCTCCTGCCGAGCCACCTCAGGGTGTCGTAGGCGGTCCGGTCGAGCATCTGCGCGGCGATGTCGACGAGGCGCATGAACTCGTCGTCGGGGTAGCTGCCGAGCGAGGTGTACGCGCCGTCCGCCCCCGCGGCGGCGAGCACCGTGTCCCACGTCTCCTCGTCGTGCTGGCTCGAGATCACCTCTTCGAGCAGGTTGAACATGATGCCCTTCATCGGGGGGCCTTCCTCGTGCCGGGGTCGAGTGAGAGCATCGGCACTGCAGGGGATGGGCTTGACGCCCCTATCGGTGGTGCCGCATCGCTCGGCGGGGGACGCAGGCGGGTGCACCGGTATCGTCGGCCTCGATGAGCGACTACGTCTTCACGATGTACCGGGCCGACAAGTTCTACGGGCCCGACCGGCAGGTGCTCGCGGGCATCTCGCTCTCCTTCCTGCCGGGGGCGAAGATCGGCGTGCTCGGGCCGAACGGCGCGGGCAAGTCGACCCTGCTGCGCATCATGGCGGGCCTCGAGGAGCCCTCGAGCGGGGTCGCCGAGCTGGCGCCGGGCGCGACCGTCGGCCTGCTCCCGCAGGAGCCGGACCTCGACCCGGCCAAGAACGTGCGTGGCAACGTCGAGGACGGCGTCCGCCCTCTGCGCGAGCTGCTGGACCGCTTCAACGCGCTGTCGATGCGCTTCGCGGAGCCGATGTCGGACGACGAGCTGAGCGCGCTGCTCGACGAGCAGGGACAGGTGCAGGAGCTGATCGACCGCCACGACGCCTGGGCGCTCGACGCGGCGCTCGACCGCGCGATGGACGCCTTGCGCGTCCCCGCCGGCGACCGTGACGTGACGACCCTCTCGGGGGGCGAGCGCCGCCGGGTCGCACTCTGCCGCCTGCTCCTGGCCTCGCCGGACCTGCTGCTCCTCGACGAGCCCACGAACCACCTCGATGCCGAGTCGGTGGCCTGGCTCGAGCGCTTCCTCGCCGAGTACCGGGGCACCGTCGTCGCAGTCACCCACGACC
>JACCZA010000143.1 GCA_013696185.1 Actinomycetota bacterium | reverse complement strand
GAGCTCGACCGCCTCCTGGCCGTTGCTGGCCAGGCGGACGTCGTAGCCGCGCTTGCGCAGGGTCAGGAGCGCCACCCGCTGGTTGACCGTGTTGTCCTCGGCGACGAGGATGGCCGGGCCGCCGCCGGCGAAGGTCTCGGGGGTCTCGCTGAGGGGCACGGGCTCGGGCGACTCCACCGCGCCGGCGGCCGCCGTCGCCAGCGCGTCGTGCAGCCTGGACTGGCGGACCGGCTTCGTCAGGCAGATGTCGATGCCCGCCTCGCGCGCCTCTCTCCGCTGGTCGCTGGCCGAGGTCAGGAGCACGAGGAACAGGCGGCGCAGGCGCGGGTCGGACCTGATCGTGCGCGCGAGCTCCAACCCGTCCATGCCGGGCATGCGGAAATCGAGCAGGACGAGGTCGAAGGGCTCCCCGAGCGAAGCGGCCGCGCGCAGCCGCTCGAGCGCCCGCGCTCCGTGGTGGGTCGTCTCGGCGCGCATCTGCCGGGAGACGAGCTGGTGCTCGAGGATCACCCGGTTGGTGGCGTTGTCGTCGACGACGAGCACGCGCAGCCCGGTGAGGTCGTAGCGGGGGACCGGTGCGGCGGCCGCCACGTCGGCCGTCCCGAGCTGGACGGTGAACCAGAAGGTGCTCCCCTCCCCGGGCACGCTCGTGGCGCCGATCTCGCCGCCCATCATCTCGGCCAGCTGCCGGGAGATCGCGAGCCCGAGACCCGTACCGCCGTATCTGCGGGTCGTCGAGCTGTCGGCCTGCGAGAAGGACCCGAAGAGCCGCGGCAACTCCGATGGCTCGATCCCGATGCCCGTGTCCCTGACCTCGAAGCGCCAGAGCGCGGAGCCCTCTCCGAGCTGCGTCGCGTCGGCCGACACGACGACCTCGCCCCGCTCCGTGAACTTGACGGCGTTCCCAACGAGATTAGTCAGGATCTGGCGGAGTCGCACGCGGTCCCCTCGCACCGTCTCGGGGAGGCCGCTCGGCACGAAGGCGGCGAGCTCGAGACCCTTGTCGTGGGCCCGACCGCTCAGCAGGTCGCACACGTCCTCGACGGTGTCGCGCACGCTCAGTTCGCCTGCCTCGAGCTCGAGCTTTCCGGCTTCGATCTTCGAGAAGTCGAGGATGTCGTTGATGATCGTGAGCAGCGCCTCGCCCGAGGATCGCACCGTCTCGGCCCGGCTCCGCTGCTCCGGGTCGAGCTCCGTGTCGAGGAGGAGCTCGGTCATGCCGATCACCCCGTTCATCGGCGTCCGGATCTCGTGGCTCATGTTCGCGAGGAACTCCGACTTCATCCGCGAGGCCTCGAGCGCGTGGTCGCGGGCCACGGCAAGGTCGTGCTCGGCGCGCTTGCGGTCGATGAACTGCCCGACGTAGCCGCCGACGGCGGTCATCAGCTCGATCAGCCGCTCGTCCGGGCGCTCGGGCTCGACGCAGAAGAACTCGATCGCGCCGAGGCTGCGGTTGTCGCTCAGGATCGGGAAGGCGAGCCCGCCCTCGAAGCCGAGGCTCGGCGCGAGGCCGCCCGGGGAGAAGCGCTCGTCCTGCACCCCGTCACCGATCCAGCTCGCCTCGCCGGAGGCCCAGGCCTCGCCCGGCAGCCCCGCACCCCGGGCGAGCGTCGTCTCGTCGAGCGCCGCCATGAGCTGCTCGGCGGTCCCCGCCGAGGCCGACCACGCGCCCTGCAGGCGCAGATGCCGCTCGTCGCCGTCCACCCAGACTGCGCCGAGACCCCAGTCGAGCGCCTCGCACACGCCCTGCACGATCCGCGGGGCCGCCTCGGGGAGCGTCGTCGCCTCGGCGAGCACGCACGCCACGGCGTGCTGGGCGGCCGCGCGGCGCTCGGCCTTCCTGCGCTCGGTGACGTCGCGGAAGACGATCGCCGCGCCGGTCGTCCTGCCGGCCTCTGCGATCGGCGTGCACGTGTACTCGACGGGAAAGCTCGTCCCGTCGCTGCGCCAGAACACCTCGTCGCCGACCCGGCGCACCTCCCCGTCTGCCAGCGTCGCGAGGATGGGGCACTCCTCGGGCGGATAGGCGGCGCCGTCGGCCCGCGCGCGGTGGAGCAACGCGTGCTCGGCGCCGGTCACGAGCTGATCGACGCGGTAGAGGCTCGCGTCGGTGGCGGCCGGGTTGGCGAACGTGATCCGCCCTGCGTCGTCGAGCATGAAGATGCCCTCGCCTGCCGCGTTCAGGATCGCGGCGTTCTGGGCGAGGAGCGCCTGGGTCGAGGCCAGCTTGTGGACGTCGGCGAAGCCCCTGGCGAGACGGACGATGCCGGTGAGCAGCGTCGCCGTGGTCAACAGGTACGCCACCGCGTTCAGGCTGTGGAAGTGGTCGTACGTCGTCAGGCCGACTGCGACGAGCGTGAAGAGGCCGGGCAGGGCGACGGCCATCCAGGCCCGTTCCTGCGCAGCGGCCGCCCCACTGGTCGGCTGCCAGGCGGCGTACACGACGAGGAGCGCCGTCACGAGCCAGGCGCTGTCCAGGATCGTCCCGGGCTCGTAGGCGCCCGTGGCGATGAGGTAGAGGTAGATCGAGTCGGCGACCACCTGGATCGCGAAGGCTCCGGCGATCACGAGCCACCTGCGCCCGGGCCGCCAGCACGTCACGGCGAAGACGCCGATTACGAGGCCGAGCAGCACGAGGTCGGCGAGGGGGTAGGCGATGCGGGTCGCGACGGCAGCCGTGCCTCCGCCCGTCGCGTCGAGGATCGGCTGGAAGATGAGAGCCGCCCCGACCGAGCCGAGGGCGAGCGCTCCGACCAGCCCGTCGACCCCGATCGACGTGTTCAGGCCGGTGGCGCGCGCGCGCAGGAGCAGGACGATTCCGAGGTAGAGCAGGGCGTAGGCGGGGAGCCAGAACGCGTCGCTGATCGAGGGGTAGGGCACCGGATCGCGGCTCTGCACGATCAGGAAGTAGGTCCACCAGCCGAGAGAGGTCATCAGGAACGAGCCGCCGAAGGTGAGCCAGGCCGCGCGCTCGCTGCGGCCGACGAGCCCGCGCGCGAGGCAGAGCGTCGCTGCCAGGACGTACACGAAGGCGTAGAGGCCCTCGCGGAGGGCAGGGGGGCTCGGTAGCGCGGATACGAGCGCCTCCAGGGTCAGGTACGCGATAGCGAGCACGCCCGCCGCCGCGCCGAGCCCGAGCAGCGCCCGGCCGCGGCGCGAGAGCTGCGCCATCGGATCGTGCCTCTCGTGCGTCTCTGCGCGCGCGGATCTCACCTCCCGTGCTGTATCGACCCGGGAGGCGCTTTGCTCAAGCACCGCGGCCGTCGTCGGCGGAGCCGGGGAAAGGGTGCGATGATGACCGTCGTGCTCGAGCTTCCCGTTCTCGCCGCGGCGCTCCTTGTCGCGCTCGCGCCGGCGGTCGGCCCGCCGACGGCGCCGCCTCCGCGCGTGGACGGAACGAGCGCGGAGCCGCCTCCGGCCTGGGTGGAAGCGGGCACGCGCTCGCGCTGGCTCGCCTACTCGAGCTTCTGCTGGACGACCGCCTGCGTCGACTTCATCCCCCCGCAGTCGCGTCCGGATCTGCCGGCGGTGAGCGCGAAGGTCGGGACGACCGTCCGCTTCCATCTCCGCTTCATGCCTCGCACGGCGACGCTCGCCCTGCTCGGGCCGGGCGGCCCGCAGCAGCAGTGGAAGCTCGTGCCGGGCCGGGTGATCGAGTGGCGCGTCCGCCGGGGCGGCGTGCTCCTCCTGAGCGCGCGCGCCTCCGCGGGCTCCGCCGGCTACGCGATTCGCCTGCGCACCGGGTAGTCGAGCCGCCGCTCGGGCAAGATGGCTCCTGCCAGCGAGACAGGAGGGAATCATGGCGGGAAAGGCGGACTTCAGCGAGCAGGAGTGGGAGGCGCTGCGCAAGGGCGTGACCGGCGCAGGCCTCCTCGTCTCGGTCAGCGATCGAGGCCTGCTCGACAGCTTCAAGGAGGCCGGCGCGCTCGCGAAGCACCTGGTGAGCGCGCGCAAGGACAGCTCGAGCGAGCTCGTCAAGGAGCTTGCCGAAGGTCGGGGAACCGGCTTCGGGCTCACGTCGTCTCCGGCGGAGGTCGAGAGCGGGACGCTCGAGGCGCTCCGCACGGCGGTCGCCGCGCTCGAGGCGAAGGCGCCCGAGGAGGTCGAGGCTTACCGCGCCTTCGTCCTCGACGTCGCCGAGTCGGTGGCCGGAGCTGCGGAGGGGGGCGAGCCGGCGGAGAGCGCGGCCCTGGGACAGATCAGGGCCGCCCTCCAGGCCTCGACGTAGTTCGGACGTACGCCGGGCGGAGCGCTCGACCGGGCCCGAGGCGAGTCGGGCGCGCCGCCTGGCATGCTGCGGCCGTGGACCCGGCACTTGCGATCCGGCTGCGGGGCGTCGTCAAGCGCTACGGCTCGATCACCGCGGTCGACGGGCTCGACCTCGACGTGCCCGAGGGGACGTGCGTCGGGCTGCTCGGGCCGAACGGCGCCGGCAAGTCGACCACGATGCGCCTGCTGACGGCGCAGGCGATTGCGGACGAGGGCGAGCTCGAGGTGCTCGGCTTCCGGCTCCCCGGCGAGTCGAAGCCCGCCCGCGCGCAGTGCGGCGTCGTCCCGCAGCTCGACAACCTCGACGTCACGCTCACCGTCGCGCAGAACCTCCGCGTCTTCACGCACCTCTACCGGGTCGGTCGCGCCGAGCGGCGCGGCGCGATCCAGCGGGCGCTCGAGCTCGCCAACCTGGTCGATCGCCGGGACACGCGGGTGGACAAGCTCTCGGGCGGCATGCGCAGGCGCCTGCTGATCGCGCGGGCGCTCGTGCACCGTCCGCGGCTCGTGCTCCTCGACGAGCCGACGGTCGGCCTCGACCCCCAGGTGCGCCAGGAGCTGTGGGCGCTGATCGACGCCCTGCGCGCCGAGGGCACGACGATCCTGATGTCGACGCACTACATCGAGGAGGCCGAGCGCCTGGCCGACACCGTGCTGATCATGGCGAAGGGCAGCGCCGTCGCGGCCGGGCCGCCGGCAGAGCTGATCGCCGAGCACGCCGGGCGGGAGGCGGTCGAGGTGTACGGGCGGCCGGAGCGCCTCGCAGAGGTCGAGGCGGCCGCCGGCGCCGCAAGCCTGCGCACGCGGCGAACGGGCACGAGCATCTCGGTGCTCGGCGTCGAAGGCGCGGACGGGGCCGCGCCGCAAGGGGAGCGGCGGCCCACGAATCTCGAGGACGTGTTCGTCCTCCTGACGGGTCAGGAGATCGCCTGATGGCGACCGCGAGCCCGGCCCCGGGAAGGCGCCTGGGCCGCCTCGAGCGCCCCGCGCTCACGGGCGTCCTCGTCCGCGAGGTCGTGAACTTCTCCTCGTACTGGCGCTCGACCACCTTCTCGTCGACGGTCGAGCCGACCTTCTACCTCCTGGCCTTCGGCTTCGGGTTCGGCTCGCTCGTGAGCAGGGTCGGGGGCTATGACTACGTCGAGTTCGTCGGCACGGGGACGGTCGCGACGGCGGTGCTCTTCTCGAGCGCCTTCCCGGCGATGTTCG
>JACCZA010000138.1 GCA_013696185.1 Actinomycetota bacterium | reverse complement strand
GGCGGGAGTCGCTCCCGCCCAGAACGCGAGCCCGAGCATGAGGAGCGCGATGCCGCCGAAGGTCCACCTGGTGCCGGCGAGCGCTGCGACGGCGCCGATCACGGGGCCGAGCAGGGCACCGACGATGGCCGCCGCCAACGCAGAGCCGATCAGCTCGCCGCGGCGAGCCGCCGGTGCCGAGGAGGTCAGCCACGAGAGCGACGCGGTCCAGGCCAGGGCGCTCGCGAGGCCCTGGACGAACCGGGCGACGTCGAGGACGACGATCGAGCTGCCGAACCCGAACGCGAGCGTCGCCGTGACCATGAGCGCGAGTCCGGCGACGACAGTGGGCTTGACCCCGAGGCGGGTGACCGCGAAGCCACTCGGCAGGCCGGCGACGAGGACTCCGGCTGGATAGGCAGCCGCGAGCACGCCGGCTCCCGCCTTGGAGAGGCCCAGCTCCTCCCGGTAGGACGGCAGGAGCGGGGTCAGCGCCGCGAAGAACATCGTGTCGACGAGGACGATCGCCCCCGCGAGCAGGAAGAGCCTCCGCATCATGCGTCCGCTAGCTGGACCAGCTCGGGCGTCGCCGCTCGAGGAAGGCGCGCAGGCCTTCCTGTCCCTCGTCGCTCGTCCGTCGCTCGGCGATCCGCCGTGCCGTCTCGAGCCCGTCGGGACGGTCGAGCACGAGCCGCTTCGCCGCACGGGCGGCGCGGGGCCCGGCCGTGCGGAGCTCGGCGAGCACGCGCTCGACTGCCCTGTCGAGATCCTGCGCCACCTCCTGCACGAGCCCGATGCGGAGGGCCGTCGCGGCGTCGAAGCGCTCTCCGGTGACGAAGTAGCGGCGTGCGGCGCTCGGCCCGATCTTCGCGAGCGCGAAGGGGGAGATCACGGCCGGGACGATGCCGAGCTTGACCTCGGAGAAGGCGAAGATCGCGTCCTCGGCCGCGATCGCGACGTCCGAGCAGGCGACGAGCCCGCAGCCGCCCCCGAGCGCGTGGCCCTGCACGCGGGCGATCACCGGTGCCCGACAGGCGTCGATCGCCTCGAGCATGCGCCGCAGCGCCGTTGCGTCGGCGAGATTCCGGTCGTAGGAGAGGTCGATCGAGGAGCGCATCCACTCGACGTCGGCGCCCGCCGAGAAGCTCGGCCCCTCACCCGCGAGGACGACCGCGCGAGCGCGCCCGACGTCCACGAAGGTCTCGGCGAGCTCCGCGATCAGCGCTGCGTCGAACGCATTGCGCTGCTCGGGGCGCGCGAGCGTGACCAGCAGGATCTCGCCCTCTCTCTCGACCCGTAGCGCGCCCACCGTCCCGGCAGCTTAAGCTCAGGAGGCGTGACCCGTATCGTCGTGGCCGGCGCCGGAGCTATGGGTGCGAGCGTGGCGTTGCACCTCGCGCTCCGCGGCGCGCGCGACGTCGTCCTCGCGGATCGAGCGGAGGTCGCCTCGGGCTCGACGTCGAAGGCGATGGGCGGCGTCCGTCAGCAATTCTCGACGGCCGCCGAGGTGCGCCTGGCCCAGGCGAGCATCCGCTTCTTCGAGGAGCTCAGGCCGCCGCTCTTCCAGCAGGTCGGCTACGTCTTCCTCGCCACGACCGACGACGGCTTGGCGGAGCTCGAGCGGCGGGCCGAGCTGCAACGCTCGCTCGGCGTGCCGGTCGAGCGAGCGGCGGTGCCCGTCGGCGTGCTGAGCGACGACGTGCGCGGCGCCGTCGCGTGCAGGCAGGACGGCGTCGCGGATCCCGTGGGCGTCACGCGCGAGCTCGTCCGGCGCGCCCGCGCGCTCGGTGTCGTCCTGCGCGAGGGAACCGACGCGAGCGAGCTCGATCGCGACGTGCTCGTCGTCTGCGCCGGAGCGCACTCGGCGGAGCTCGTCGAGGTGCCCGTGCGCCCGCTCTGCCGGCAGCTGCTCGAGACGGCGCCGCTCGACCTCCCCGACGCGTTGCCGATGACGGTCGAGCACGAGACAGGCTTCCACTTCCGGCGCAGTCACGGCGACTCGCGGCTCGTGCTGGCGATGGCCGACCCGACGCCGCGCTGGGGGTACGCGACGGAGGTCGACGAGACGGTCTACGACGACCGGCTCGCGCGCCTCGCGCATCGCCTTCCCGCGGCGGCCGGCACGCGGATCGACCGCGCCTGGGCCGGCCTCTACGACATGACGCCCGACGCGCACCCGATCGTCGGACGCGTCGAGCCCGGAGTCTTCGCCGCCTGCGGCTTCTCGGGCCACGGCTTCATGCAGTCGCCCGCCGTGGGCGCGGCCCTCGCCGAGGAGATCCTCACGGGCACGTCGTCGTTCGACCTGTCGCCCTACCGGCTCGAGCGCTTCGAGCGCGGAGCCGTCTTCCCCGAGGAGGTCGTCCTCTAGGCCCTAGGGGCGCTCCTTGCCCTCCTCCGCGTCCTCCCGCGCCTCGAGGCGCTCCTGGAAGCGGCGGCGCAGATCCTCGCCCGAGACACGCAGGGCGTAGCGCTTGCGCCGCGGCGGCAGCTTGACGGTGCGCACCTCGACGCTCGGGGCGCCGTACGCGTGGTGGTAGGCCTCGGCCTCTCCGAGCTCGTGGAGCCTCGTCTTCTTGCGCCGCCGGAACAGACCCACGGCTGCATTGTCGCCTACATTCGGAACACGCCGAAGGTCGTCTCGGGAATCGGGGCGTTCATCGCCGCCGAGAGGCCGAGCGCGAGCACCCGTCGCGTGTCGAGCGGGTCGATGATGCCGTCGTCCCAGAGGCGGGCCGTCGAGTAGTACGGGTTGCCCTCGCGCTCGTACTTCGCGCGGATCTCGTCAGCGTCGGCGTCGCCGACCATCGTGAGGACGGTGGCCGCCTGCTCGCCGCCCATCACCGAGATGCGCGCGTTCGGCCACATCCAGAGCTGCCTCGGCGCGTAGGCCCGCCCGCACATGGCGTAGTTGCCGGCGCCGAACGAGCCGCCGGTGATCACCGTCAGCTTCGGCACCTCGGCGCACGCGACCGCCATCACGAGCTTGGCGCCGTCTCGGGCGATGCCGCCCTCCTCGTACTCCTTGCCGACCATGAAGCCGGTGATGTTCTGGAGGAAGACGAGCGGGATCCGGCGCTTGCAGGCCAGCTCGACGAAGTGCGCGCCTTTCTGGGACGACTCCGCGAACAGGATCCCGTTGTTCGCGAGGATGCCGACCGGCCAGCCGTCGAGGTGGGCGAAACCGCAGACGAGCGTCTCGCCGTAGAGCGCCTTGAACTCGTGAAACCGACTGCCGTCGACCAGACGCGCGATCAGCTCCCGCGCGTCGACGTGGTGACGGAAGTCCTCCGGAAGCAGACCGTAGAGGTCCGAGCCGTCGACGGCGGGGAGCTCGGGCCGCGCGCGCACCCACGGCAGCTCCGGCCGCGGCAGCTCGAGGTGGCGGACGATCTGACGTGCGAGCGCGAGCGCATGCTCGTCGCCCGTCGCGTAGTGGTCGGCGACGCCCGAGCGGCGCGTGTGGACGTCGGCGCCGCCGAGCTCCTCGGCCGTCACGTCCTGTCCGGTCGCGGCCTTCACGAGCGGCGGTCCGCCGATGAAGATCGTCCCCGTCCCCTTCACGATCACCGTCTCGTCGCTCATCGCCGGCACGTACGCCCCACCGGCGGTGCACGACCCCATCACGACGGCGATCTGCGGGATCCCGCGCGCGGACATCCTCGCCTGGTTGAAGAAGATCCGGCCGAAGTGGTCGCGGTCGGGAAAGACCTCGTCCTGCAGCGGCAGGAACGCGCCGCCCGAGTCGACGAGGTAGACGCACGGCAG
>JACCZA010000058.1 GCA_013696185.1 Actinomycetota bacterium | reverse complement strand
GCCAAGCTGTTCGGCCTGTATCCGCGCAAGGGCACGATCGCGGTCGGCTCCGACGCGGACATCGTCGTGTTCGACCCGGAGCGGACGCTGACGCTCTCGGCCGCGACCCACCACTCGCGGGCCGACTACAACCTCTACGAGGGCATGGAGGTGACGGGCGTGCCCGAGCTCGTGCTCCTGCGCGGGCAGGTGCTCGTCGAGGGCGGCGAGCTCGTGGCCAAGCCGGGGACGGGCCAGTTCCTGAAGCGGGCGCGCTTCGGCGAGGAGCTCCGGAGCGGCGTCGCGATCGGCTGAGCGACGCCGCTTCGCGATCGCCTCGAGGCTCCTTCGCTACCTGGTCTGCGGGAAGCCCAGATCGACCTTGCTCGTCGCCGGGTCGGGCCAGCGGCTGGTCACGACCTTGCCGCGCGTGTAGAAGGTGATCCCCTCGGGCCCGTAGATGTGCGAGTCGCCGAAGAGCGAGGCCTTCCACCCACCGAACGAGTAGTAGGCGACGGGCACCGGGATCGGCACGTTGACGCCCACCATGCCCGCCTCCACGTCGAACTGGAACTGCCGGGCGACCCCTCCGTCCCGGGTGAAGATCGCCGTCCCGTTGCCGTAGGGGTTCTCGTTCACGAGCCGCAGCGCCTCCTCGTAGGTCTCGACGCGCGTCACCCCGAGCACCGGGCCGAAGATCTCGTCGCGATAGGCGTCCATCTCGGGCGTGACGTTGTCGAGCAGCGAGACGCCGAGGAAGAAGCCGTCGCCCTCGGGAGCGGTCTCGCGGCCGTCCGCGACCACCGTCGCGCCCTGCTCCCGTCCCTGCTCGATATAGGAGGCGACGCGGTCCCGGTGCTCGCGCGTGATCAGCGGGCCCATCTCGACGTCCGGCTCGGTGCCCGCGCCCACCTTGATCTTCGGCAGGCGCACCCGGATCGCCTCGACGAGCCGGTCGGCCACGTCCCCGACGGTCACCACCTGCGAGACGGCCATGCAGCGCTCTCCGGCCGAGCCGAACGCCGCGCTGACCGCCGCGTCGGCGGCCATGTCGACGTCCGCGTCGGGCAGGACGATCATGTGGTTCTTCGCCCCGCCGAGCGCCTGCACGCGCTTGCCGTGCCTCGTGCCCGTCTCGTAGACGAAGCGGGCGATCGGCGTGGAGCCGACGAAGCTCACGGCAGAGACGCCCGGGTGCTCGAGCAGCGCCTCGACGGCAACCTTGTCGCCGTGGACGACGTTGAAGACACCGTCGGGGAGGCCGGCCTCCTGCATCAGGCGGGCCATCAGGAGCGAGGCCGAGGGGTCCTTCTCGGAGGGCTTGAGAATGAACGTGTTGCCGCAGGCGATCGCGGGGGCGAACATCCACATGGGCACCATGGCGGGGAAGTTGAACGGCGTGATGCCGGCGACGACGCCGAGCGGCTGGCGGATCGAGTAGACGTCGATCCCCGTCGAGACCTGCTCCGAGAAGCCCCCCTTGAGGAGCGTCGGGATGCCGCAGGCGAACTCGATCACCTCGAGGCCGCGGGCGACCTCGCCCATGGCGTCGGACAGGACCTTCCCGTGCTCGGCGGTGAGGATCCGCGCCAGGTCCTCCCGGTGTGCGTCCACGAGCTGGCGCAGGCGGAACATGATCTCCGAGCGGCGCGAGAGCGAGACCGTCCGCCACGTGGTGAACGTCTCGCGGGCAACCTGCACGGCGCGATCGACCTCGGCGGCCGTGGCGAAGTCGACGGCCCCCGTCTGCTCGCCCGTGGCCGGGTTGTAGACGGGGCCGCTGCGGCCGGAGTCGCCGGCGACGAGCGTGCCGCCGATCCAGTGGCTGATGCGCGCGATCTGCGGGGTCGGGCGATCGCGGGGCGCGGTTGCCAGTTCCGTCATGGGAGCCTCCTCGGGATGATGGGTCGAGGGTAGCGCGTCGGCGCGCGCCGGCCCCTCCTATACTGGCCGGGTGGCCGAGGTCGCCTACACGTCGCGTGTGCGGGTCGAGCGGATCCGGGGCCCGCTGCGCCGCGCGACCTTGCCGGGAAGCGACGAGCCGGTGCTCTACGGCGTGCACGACGAGATCGCCGACCACTACGGCGTTCCCCGCGGTGGCGAGGCGGAGCGCTCGACCACCCTCGACCACGTCGTGGCCGCGGCCGCGGGCTGACTGACCGGGACCCTGGGAGGCGCGCTGGAGGCGCGTCAGGTGGACGCAAGCGGGGGCCGACTCGTCGGCGAGGCGACCGGCGAGGTGGAGGTCGAGGACGGCGTGCTCGTGATCAAGCGCATCCACGTCGCCTACACGCTGCGGCTCGACCCCGACGCCGACCGCGCCAAGGTGCAGCGCGCCTACGACCACCATGCCGAGCGCTGCCCGGTCTACCGCTCGATCGGCAGCGCGATCGAGATCACGACAGCGCTCGAGCTCCTCGACGCCTGAGCCCGCCGGGCCGGCGCCGCCGGCTTCTCGCGCCCGTTCGATCGACGACCGCGCAGGGAAGACGCGGCAGCGACACGAGCGGCCCCGGCCAGGGACAGTTCCCGGACACGGCTGGACCTCCGTGTCGCGGATCCGCCCCCTCAGAGGACGACGACGAGCTTGGCTCCGCTCCCCTCGGACTGCCGCCGCCACGCATCCTCGACACGGTCGAGCCCGACGTGCTCGACGTCGACGCTCAGCTCTCCCGCCACGGCGTGGGCGACGAGGCGCCCGTACTGCTCGCCGAGCTCCTGCCGCGGAACGGCGAAGTTCGAGTGGCCGAGGAGCTCGAGCTGCTTGCCTCGAACCGTCGCGGAGGCGATCGACGCTTCGGCGCCTGCTGCCTGACCGAGGTTGACGATACGGGCGCCCGGAGCGGCGGCCTGGAGCGCGGCGACGAGCGGCTCGCCCCAGAGCGGATCGAAGACGTAGCTCGGCCCCTCACCGCCGCAGGCATCCTTCAGCCGCCCGGAGAGATCGTCCCCCTCGAGCGAGACGGTGGCGTCGGCGCCCGCCTCCCGCGCACGCTCGAGTCGCGCACCGTCACGACCCGCTGCGACGACGCGACCGGCGCCGAGCAGCCGTGCCGCCTGGACGGCGACGAGGCCGGCGGTCCCGCTCGCCCCGAGCACCAGCACGGTCTCGCCCCGGCGCACCGGCGCGCGCCAGGCGAGCGGCAGCCACCCGGCGAGGCCTGCGATGCCGAGTGCCGCAGCGACGGCCGGGTCGGCGCCGTCCGGCACCGGGATCGGCTCGACCGAGCCCGAGCGCGCGAGCTCCGCGACTGCGCCGTTCCGGGAGAGTCCGAGTCCGTCGCCGAAGACGTAGACGAGGGCCCCGTCGCCACCGCGGATCCGTCCGACGCCCTCGCAACCCGGGACGAACGGCAACGCCGGATGACCGCCGTAGAACCGGCCCGAGCCCACCGCGAGGTCGAGCGGGTTGAGCGAGGCCGCGAGCATCTCGACGAGCGCCCCCTCTCCCTCGGGATCGGGCAGCTCGGCCGGCCGAGGGGGCCGGCCGAGCTCGTCGATCAGGGCTGCCCGCACGTGCCCCCTAGATCTTCTTCAGGGTGCGCCACTTCTGGAAGATCTCGCGCACCTGACGGTCGAAGGTCCTGGCGGCCTCGTCGGGCGTCATCTTGTCCTG
>JACCZA010000046.1 GCA_013696185.1 Actinomycetota bacterium | reverse complement strand
GGCGTCTGTGGTCGTGCCACCGCCGAGCGCAAGCAGCGTCCCCTGCCGGTCGAGGCGGAGATCGCGCCAGAGCTGCTCGAGCGCGGCGACACGCTCGTCGCGCTCGGCGGAGGCTGCACGACCGACATCGCCGGCTTCGTCGCGGCCACGTACCTGCGGGGGATCGACTGGGCAGCCGTGCCGACGACGCTCGTCGGCCAGGTCGACGCGGCGATCGGCGGCAAGACGGCCATCAACCTGCCCTCCGGCAAGAACCTCGTCGGCTCGTTCCACTGGCCGGTGCGGACGATCGTCGACCCCGCGCTCCTGCAGACGCTGCCCGAGCGCGAGCGCCGGGCGGGGCTGGCCGAGGTCGTGAAGACGGGCCTCCTCGCCGGGGAGCCGCTCTGGGAGCTGCCGGAGCCGGAGCTCGTCCGCCGCTGCGCCGCCTACAAGGCGGCGGTTTGCCTCCGCGACCCGCACGAGCACGGTCCGCGCGCGGTGCTGAACCTCGGGCACACGTTCGCCCACGCGCTCGAGGGGGCGGCGGACGGCACCGTCGGCCACGGTGAGGCAGTCGCGCTCGGCCTGCTCGCGGCTCTCCGGCTCTCGAGCGAGGAGCTCGGCCTCGACCCCGCGGTCTCGCGCGAGGTGGAGGAGGTGCTCCGCCCCCGGCCCGTGCGGGTCGATCGTGAGCGCGCCTGGGCGTCGCTCGGGCGCGACAAGAAGCGGGCGGGGGGACGTGTCCGCCTCGTCCTGCTCGAGGCGCCCGGCAGGCCGGTGAGCGGCGTGGAGTTGCCGGAGGGGCGCGTTCGGGCCGCGCTCGACGCGCTCGTCGCCGAGTAGAGTCGCGCGGTGCGGATCGACGTCCTGAACGGCGTGAATCTCGACCTCCTCGCCCGGCGCGATCCCGGGGTGTACGGCGGACTCAGCCTCGACGAGCTGGAGACGCGGATCTACGCCTGGGCGGTCGAGCTCGGCTGCAGCGTCCGCTGCCGGCAGACGAACCACGAGGGGGAGTACGTCGAGTGGTGCCACGCGGCGCTCGAGGGCGTCGACGGCATCGTCGTCAACCCGGGCGCCTGGACGCACTACAGCTGGGCGATCCGCGACGCCCTCGAGCTCGCCGGCGCGCCGCTCGTCGAGGTGCACCTGTCGGACGTCGAGGGGCGCGAGGAGTGGCGGCGGCACTCGGTGCTCGAGGGCCTGACCGCCCATCGGGTGGTCGGACGCGGCCCCGAGGGCTACCGCGAGGCCCTTCGCCTCCTGACCGAGCCGGCTGGGTGAACGCCCGCGTCGAGCGCCTGCGGGGGCTCCTGACCGAGCCGCTCCTCGTCACGGCTGCCGTGAACGTCCGCTACCTGACGGGCCTCGGCAGCTCCAACGCCGCGCTCCTCGTCGAGCCGGAGCGCGTGCGCCTGTTCAGCGACTTCCGCTACGCCGAGGCCGCCCGTGCCGTCGAAGGCGCCGAGTTCGTGCAGACGACGCGCGACCTGGTGGCGGCGCTCGCGGAGCTCCTGGACGGCCCGATCGGCTTCGAGGCCGAGGCGCTCTCCTACGCCGACCACCGCACGCTCGCGGGCGCAGGGCTCGAGCTCGTGCCCCGGAGCGGCCTCGTCGAGCGGCTCCGCGCCGTCAAGGAAGACGGCGAGCTCGACGCGATCCGCGCCGCCGCGGCGGTCACCGACAGGGTGTACGAGCGCCTCGCGCAGGAGCGCTTCACCGGTCGCACCGAGCGGGAGCTCGCCCGGCGGGTCGAGGGGCTCCTGCGCGAGGAGGGAGCCGACGCGACGTCGTTCCCGGTGATCGTCGCGACCGGGGAGAACGGCGCCCGGCCGCACGCCGTGCCGGGCGAGCGGACGATCGAGAGCGGCCAGACAGTCGTCGTCGACGCGGGCTGCACGCTCGACGGCTACGCGTCCGACTGCACCCGCACCTTCTCGACGGGGCAGCTGCCCGAGCAGCTGGAAGAGGCCTACCGCGTGTGCCTGGAGGCGCAGCTCGCCGGGCTCGCCGCCGTAAGGCCGGGTGCCCGCTCGCGCGCGGTCGACGCCGTCGCGCGCGAGGTGATCGACGCCACGGGTTTCGCGGGCGCGTTCGGGCACGGGCTCGGGCACGGGGTCGGTCTCCATGTGCACGAGGCGCCGACGCTCTCGCCCCGCACGAGCGCGGAGGAGACGCTCGAGGCGGGCAACGTCGTCACCGTCGAGCCGGGCATCTACCTCGAAGGCCTCGGCGGCATCCGGATCGAGGACATCGTCGTCGTCGGCGCGGATGGTCCCGAGGTGCTGAGCCCCTTCACCAAGGAGCTTCTGACGGTCGAGTAGCATGGCCCGCCGTGGCCGACTACGTCAGCACGAACCAGTTCAAGAACGGCATGCACATCGCCCTCGACGGGGACGTCTGGAGGATCGTCGAGTTCCA
>JACCZA010000393.1 GCA_013696185.1 Actinomycetota bacterium | reverse complement strand
TCGCCTCGGGCCAGGACGGCCAGTGGCTGCTCAACTCGCTCGTGGTCGTGATCATCGGCGGCCTCGGCTCGCTGCTCGGCGCGGCGGCCGGCTCGCTGCTCTACGGCATCGTCTTCTCGTTCTCGGCCTCCTACCTGCCCACCACGGGCAACAACTGCTGTACGCAGTACTCGATCGTCTTCACGTTCGTCCTGCTCGCGATGGTGCTCGCGCTGCGTCCGCAGGGCCTGTTCGGCAGGCCGGGATGAGCGGAGCGCGCTCCGCCAAGACGCTCGTCGAGCGCGCGATCGGCCTCGCCGTCCTCGTCGTCGCCGCGATCGGGCCCGTGCTCTTCAGCGACTACTGGGTGAACACGATTCTGACCCAGACGTTCTTGCTCGGGATTGCAGCGGCGAGCCTGATCTTCCTCTCGGCCTACGGCGGCATGGTCTCGCTCGCGCAGACCGCTCTCTACGGCATTGCCGGCTTCGCGGTCGGCAACATGGTCACGCAGGGCGAGACGAAGGGTCTGAACCTCGGCTGGGACCCGACGCTCTCGCTCGTGCTCGCGATCGCCCTGACGACCGCGCTCGGGCTCCTTTTCGGCCTGGTCGCCTCGCGCAGCGCCGGGATCTACTTCCTCATGATCACCCTCACCTTCGCCGTGATCGGGAACTACTTCTTCGGCCAGGTCACGCTCGTCTCCGGTTTCTCCGGGATCTCCGGCATCGACCGCTACACGCCCGGGTTCGTGGGTGACGTCGTCGCCCACCCGAACCGGCTGTACTACGTCGCGCTGATCGTCGCGCTGGCGGTGTACGGACTGATCCGCTACGTGCGGCGGGCGCCCTTCGGGCTCGCCCTCCAGGGCGTGCGCGACGAGCCCGTGCGGATGAGCTCGCTCGGCTACAACGTCGCCCTCCACCGGACGCTGGCCTTCGGCTTCGGCGCGTTCATCGCCTCGCTCGCGGGCGTGCTGTACGTCTGGTGGAACGGCCAGGTCGATCCGCAGACGATCGGCCTGCAGGCGACGATCGACCTGCTCGTCGTCGCCGTGATCGGTGGCCTCGGGCGGATCGAGGGGGCCTGGCTGGGCGCCTTCGCCTTCATCCTCATCAACAACTACGTCCGCGGCGTCGAGTTGCCGGTCGTGGGCGGCAGCTTCAACACGATCATCGGCCTGATCTTCCTGGCGGTCGTCGTGCTCTCTCCCGGCGGCCTGATGGGGCTCTGGGAGCGGGTTGCCCAGGGGAGGCTCGGCGGGCGTGGCGGCGGGTCGCCGCGCGTCGCCGCCGACCCCGCAGGGCCGGCTCCGGGCATCGGGTCTCGCTGAACGGCGCGTGAGGATGGCGTAGGTTCCCGCTCACGCAGGGATTTCTCGAGGTTGTTCGTCACCTACGAAGGAGGAGTAGATGAGGTTCACGCTGCGAAGCTGGAAGCTCGTGCTTCCGCTTGCCACGCTCGTCGCCGTCGCGATCGCCGCCTCGGTGTCGCTCGCCTCGTCAGGCGGGTCGGGCGAGATCCGGATCGCGATCATGACCGACTGCAAGGGGGCGTTCGGCTTCGGCTACGAGCCCGACATCGGCGGCGCGCAGGCGGCGCTCGCGCAGTACGCGGGCGCGAAGCCGAAGAACCCGAAGAAGCCCTCGGCAGGCATCACGGGCGGCAAGATCGGAGGCAAGTCGATCAGGATCGTCGGTTACGGCTGCGGCAACGACACTGCCGACCTCGCGATCAAGGAGACGAAGCGCCTGATGGAGCAGAAGAAGGCGGACGTGATGATCGGCCCGCTCTCGGGTGACGAGGGGGTCGCCGTCGCGAACTACGCGAAGACCCACCCCTCGAAGACGTTCATCATCGGCACCGCCGGGTCGCAGGACCCGACGCTCCAGATCGCGCCGAAGAACGTGTTCCGCTACCACGGCGACGGCGCCCAGTGGAACGCGGGCATCGGCGAGATCGCCTACAAGAAGCTCGGCTGGCGGAAGGCAGCGATCATCATGGACGACTACAGCTTCGGCTGGACGTCCGCGGCCGGCATGATCGCCGACTTCTGCTCGGTCGGAGGTCAGATCACGAAGCGGGTCTTCCCGCCGCTGAACACGACCGACTACGCGTCCTACATCCGGCAGCTGCCCCGGCCCAACCAGGTCGACGGCTACTTCTGGGTCGTGGGCGGAACCGGCACCGGCTCCTCGCTCAAGGCGTTCGAGCAGGCCTACGGGCCGGTCAAGGCGGACCAGTTCATCGGCAACCTCTTCTTCGCCTTCCTGGGCAACTTCAAGGAGGTGGCCCCGCGGCTCGTCGGCGCTTACGTCGGCGGCTTCGGCACCGGGCCCGGTCTGAAGACGCCGGGGGCGAAGAGCTACGAGTCGATCATGAAGAAGTGGTACCCGGGGCTGAACGGCGGGAACTACGCCGACGGCTTCGTCTACAATTACTACAACGCAGCCTGGGCGACCGTCCGCGGGCTCCAGGCAGCGAAGGGCAACGTCGCGAAGCTCGCGGCGAGCATGCCGAGGACGAACCGGTCGGGCTACGAGATCACCGACAAGGGCACGGTCAAGCTCGACGCCAATCGCCAGGCGATCCAGGACCAGTACCCGCTGCAGATCGTCAAGGGCGCCGACGGGAACCCGTCGCTGACGGTCGCTGGGTTCGTACCGAACGTCAGCCAGGCCTTCGGCGGCCTCTTCAAGAAGTCGAGCCCGCCGCCGGGGCGCAACCAGCCGTCCTGCAAGCGGGTGAAGACCCCGTGGCAGGGCAAGATCAAGGCCGTGCGGAACGGCGTCGTCACGAACCAGGTCATCAAGTAGCGCTTGACGGCAGCACCGCTTGAGGTGAGCGCCGAGCCGATCCTCCGCCTGCGGGGGGTCGGCCGGCGCTTCGGCGGTCTCCACGCCGTGCGCGCGGTCGACCTCGACGTCGCGCCGGGGGAGCGCCGCGCGATCCTCGGTCCGAACGGCGCGGGCAAGACGACACTCTTCAACGTCATAGCCGGGGATCTCCCGCCGAGCTCGGGGCACGTCGAGCTCTTCGGCGGCGACGTGACCCTCCTGCCCGCCCGGCGGCGGGCGACGCTGGGGCTCGCCCGCACCTATCAGCAGTCGCGCCTCTTCCTCGGTCTGAGCGTCGAGGACAACATCTACCTGGCGATCCGCGGCGTGTCGGGCGGCCGCCTCCGGCCGGTGATCCTGCCGGGCGACCGCGAGCTGCGGCGACGTGCGCGGCAGGCGGCGGGCCGAGCGGCGATCGACGGCAAGCTGCCCGAGCTCGTCGGCTCGCTCTCCCACGGCGAGCACCGGCAGGTGGCACTGGCGATGGCACTCGCGACCGAGCCGACCGTGCTCATGCTCGACGAGCCTGCCTCGGGCCTCTCGCGTGGCGAGCGGCAACTCCTGACGGAGCTACTCCTCGCGCTCGACCCCGCCATCACGCTGCTCCTGATCGAGCACGACATGGACATCGCGCTCGCGGTCGCCGAGCGGGTCACGATGATGCACGACGGGCGCGTGATCGTGGAGGGGACCCCTGCGGAGATCCGCGCCAACGAGCTCGTGCACGAGCTCTACCTCGGGAGCCGGTACACGGATGAGTGAGCCGCTCCTCGCGATCGAGAACCTCGACGCCTACTACGGGCGCGCCCACGTGCTGCAGGGAGTCGAGCTCGAGGTCGGCGACGAGCCGGTCGCGATCATCGGACGAAACGGGATGGGCAAGACGACCCTGTGCGCGGCGATCATGGGCCTGAGCCCGCCGAGCACGAGCGGCTCGATCCGCTTCCTCGGCCGTGAGCTGCGCGGCGCGCCGCCCTACCGGATCGCCCGGGCGGGCATCGGCTACGTGCCGCAGGGCCGCCGCCTGTTTCCGTCGCTGACCGTGGCCGAGCACCTGCGCATGGTCGCCGCGCGGGGCGGCGGGCGCTGGACGCCGCAGCGGATCTACGAGCTGTTCCCGCGCCTCGCCGAGCGCAAGCGAAACGGCGGCGCCCAGCTCTCCGGCGGGGAGCAGCAGATGCTCGCGATCGGCCGCGCCCTGCTCCGCAACCCGCAGCTCCTGATCATGGACGAGCCCTCGGAGGGGCTTGCCCCGGCGGTCGTGGAGAGTCTCGTCGCCACCTTCAAGCTCCTCGGCGAGGAGGGTCTCCGGATCCTCCTGATCGAGCAGAACCTCGGTGTCGCGACAGCGCTCGCCGAGCGCCAGCTCGTGATGGTCGGCGGCCGCATCGCCGCCGAGACGACAGCCGAGGCGCTGATGGGCGACCCCGATGCCCAGCGGCGCTACCTCGGCGTCGAGCCGCTCGCGGAAGCCTCCTGAGGCATGGCCACGGTCGTCCTCCTCGGCACGCTCGACACGAAGGGGCACGAGTACGCCTACCTGCGCGAGCGGCTCCGCGGGCACGGCGTCGACACGCTCCTCGTCGACGCGGGGATCATGGGACCGCCCCTGGTCGAGCCGGA
>JACCZA010000391.1 GCA_013696185.1 Actinomycetota bacterium | reverse complement strand
GGTCTCGTCGAGCGCATCAAGGATGCGGTCTCCGGCGACGACGAGGAGGCCGAGAAGCCGGAGGAGCGCGCCTGATGGCGCGCGTCAAGGTCACGCAGGTGCGCAGCGCCATCGGGCAGAGCCAGCGCCATCGCGGCACGCTCCGCGCGCTCGGACTCGGCAAGATCGGGCGCTCGGCCGACCACGCCGAGAGCCGCGAGCTCGCCGGTATGCTCAGGAAGGTGCGCCACCTCGTGAGCGTCGAGGAGGCCACGGAGTAGCCGATGGCGGACGATCTCACCCTCTCGAACCTCAAGCCCGCCCAGCCACGCCGCGATCGCAAGCGCGTCGGCCGCGGCCAGGGCTCGGGCAAGGGTCGCTACTCGGGCCGCGGCATCAAGGGGCAGAAGTCCCGCTCGGGCTCGCACACCATGCGTGCCGGCTTCGAGGGCGGTCAGATGCCGCTCGCGATGCGACTCGGCAAGCTGCGCGGCTCGACGTCCAAGGACGCGATGCCCATCGGTCCCCACCGCACCTTCACGGTTCCGGTCAACGTGCGCGACCTCGATCGCTTCGAGGACGGCGCCGAGGTGACGCCGGAGGCGCTCGTCGCGGCCGGCGTGATCAAGAACACGCGGATCGACGTCAAGATCCTCGGGCAGGGCGAGCTGACGAAGCGTCTCGACATCACGGCGCACGGCTGCTCCGCAAGCGCGCGCGAGAAGATCGAGGCCGCCGGCGGATCCGTCACGCTGCTCCGCGAGCCGGCACGCGCCGAGAAGCGTGCGAGGCGCGCGGCCGCCGGGCCGGCGGACGCCTCGCTCGAGGCCGAGCCGGCCGGCTCCGAGGCACCCGAGGGCGAGGGCTAGGGCGCCCCGTGTTCAGCTGGCTGGCGAACGCGTGGCGCGTGCCGGAGCTCCGCTCCCGCGTCCTCTTCACAGCGGCGATCCTCGCGATCTACCGCTTCGGCTCGTGGATCCCGGCTCCCGGCGTGGACTCCGACCAGATCCAGAACTACTTCGACGGCCAGGGCGGCACGGTGCTCGGCCTGCTCAACCTCTTCTCCGGGTCGGCGCTGTCCCGCTTCTCGGTGTTCGCGCTCGGGATCATGCCCTACGTCACGGCCTCGATCATCATCCAGCTGATGACCGTCGTGATCCCGCGCCTCGAGGCTCTGCAGAAGGAGGGCGAGGCGGGCTACGCGAAGATCAACCAGTACACGCGCTACCTCACCGTCGGGCTCGCCGCCGCGCAGTCGACCGGGTACGCCTTCCTGTTCCAGCGCCAGGGCGCGCTCGACTTCAACGCCGGCCGCCTCGTCCTGCTCGTGACCACGCTCACGGCGGGAACGACGCTCCTCATGTGGCTCGGCGAGCTGATCACGAAGCGCGGGGTCGGCAACGGCATCTCGCTGCTGATCTTCGCGTCGATCCTCACGGCCCTGCCGACGGGCATCAACGCCTTCATCAACGGCGGTCCGATGGAGAAGCTCTTCTTCCCGCTCCTCGCCCTGACGATCATCGCCGCGATCGTCTTCATCCAGGAGGGCCAGCGCCGCATCCCGATCCAGTACGCCAAGCGGATGGTCGGGCGGCGGATGACTTCGGGCGGCTCGACCTACATGCCGCTCCGCGTCAACATGGCCGGGGTGATCCCGGTCATCTTCGCCGCAGCGGTGATGGCCTTCCCGCCGACGATCGGCCAGTACTTCCCGCAGACGCAGGGGTTCGTCAATCGCAACTTCCTGCCGACCGACGCCTGGTACATGCTGCTCCAGGGCGCGCTGATCGTGATCTTCACGTACTTCTACACGGCGGTCCAGTTCAACCCTGTCGACCAGGCGGACAACCTGCGTAAGTACGGGGGGTACGTCCCCGGGATCCGACCCGGGCCGCCGACCGCGCAGTACCTCGACCGCGTGCTCACCCGCCTGACCCTGCCCGGCGCGATCTACCTCGCGCTCGTGGCGACCTTGCCGACGTTGTTCATCCGCTACGGCGGGTTCTCCCAGGCGACCGCCGGCGCCCTCGGCGGCACCTCGATCCTGATCGCCGTCGGTGTCGCGCTGGACACGATGCGGCAGATGGAGTCGCAGATGATGGCGCGCTCCTACGAAGGCTTCCTCAAGTAGTGAACGTCCTGCTCCTCGGCCCACAGGGGTCGGGCAAGGGAACCCAGGGCAAGCGCATCGCCGAGGAGTACGGGCTCGCGCACATCGCCACGGGGGACATGCTCCGCGCCGCGATCCGCGCCGGCACGCCCCTCGGCGTGCGCGTCGCGCCGATCATGGTCGCAGGCGAGCTCGTGCCCGACGACCTGATGATCGGGCTCATCCGCGAGCGCCTCGGCGAGCCCGACGCGCAGACGGGCTTCATCCTCGACGGCTTTCCGCGCACGATGCCCCAGGCCGAGGCGCTCGACGCCATGTTGCGCGAGATCGGCCGCGAGCTCCACGTCGTCTTCGAGCTGCAGGTCAGCGCGGAGGCGTGCTCGGAGCGGCTGCTCCGCCGCGCCGTGCAGGAGGGCCGCACGGACGACACGCCCGAAGCGATCCGCACCCGTCTGTCGCGCTACTACGAGGAGACCGAGCCGCTGATCGAGTACTACCGCACCTCGACCGGCAACCTGGTCGGCATCCATGCGGACCGGACGATCAACGCGGTGTTCGCAGAGGTTCAGCGCGCGCTGGAGCAGGCCGCGGTTCGATGATCATCCGCAAGTCGGCTGCGGAGCTCGAGCGGATGGCCGAGGCGGGCGAGATCGTCGCCCAGACGCTCGAGCTCGTCCGCGAGAGTATCCGGCCCGGGGTCACGACCGGCGAGCTCGACCGGATCGCGGAGGAGTTCATCCGCTCGCGCGGCGGCTCGCCGACCTTCAAGGGGTACCGCGGCTACCCGGCGGCCGTCTGTGCCTCGCCGAACGAGATGATCGTCCACGGCATCCCGGGCCCCTACGCGCTCGACGAGGGCGACGTCCTCTCCGTCGACGTCGGCGTGACGCTCGCCGGCTTCGTCGCCGACTCCGCCTCGACACTGGCGGTCGGCGAGATCGACGAGGCGACCGAGAGGCTCCTCCAGACGTGCGAGGCCGCGCTCGCGGCCGGGATCGAGCAGGCGCGGGTCGGCAACCGCGTGGGCGACATCTCGGCGGCCGTGCAGCGGACGACCGAGGAAGCCGGCTTCTCGATCGTGCGGAGCCTCGTCGGGCACGGCGTCGGTCGCTCGATGCACGAGGATCCGCAGGTGCCGAACTTCGGTCGTCCGGGCACCGGCGCGCCTCTCTCGACGGGCATGACGATCGCGATCGAGCCCATGATCACGGCGGGCAGCGCGGACATCGTCGTCGCCGACGACATGTGGTCGATCTCGACCGCCGACGGGTCGCTCGCGGCCCACTTCGAGCACACGGTCGCGATCACCGAGTCCGGCCCCTGGATCCTGACGGCGGTGCGAGCTCGTCTGCTACAGTGAGCGCCTCGCCGGGGCTCTGCCGTGCGCGAGTTTTCCGTTCCGCTACCGCGCCCGAGGGCGCGGTCTTTGTGAGGGTATGGCAGTCAAGATGCGCACCAACTCCATTCGAATGCTCCCCGGCGACCGATGAAGGTTCGCGCCTCCGTGAAGCCGATGTGCGAGCGCTGTCGCGTGATCAAGCGGCACGGCACGACGATGGTCATCTGCACCAATCCACGGCACAAGCAAAGACAGGGGTAACCGCCTAGTGGCGCGAATCGCAGGAGTCAACCTTCCGAACCAGAAGCGCCTCGAGGTCGGACTCACCTACATCTTCGGGATCGGTCAGCCGACCGCGCGCCAGGTCTGCGCCGCGCTCGGCCTCTCGCCCGACACGAAGGTGCGAGACCTCACCGACGACGAGGTCACGAAGCTCCGCACGCACATCGACGCCGAGCTGCAGGTCGAGGGAGACCTGCGCCGCGAGCGCTCGCAGGCGATCAAGCGCCTGTCCGAGATCGGTGCCTACCGCGGGATCCGGCACCGGCGCGGGCTGCCCGTGAACGGCCAGCGGACGAAGACCAACGCCCGCACCCGCAAGGGCCCCAAGAAGACGGTCGGCCGTGGCAAGAAGGCGAAGTAGTGGCGCCTCCCCGCAAGCAGGCGGCACGCGGGCGCACCCGCCGGCGCGTGCGCAAGAACGTGGCGATCGGCCAGGCGCACATCAAGACGTCCTTCAACAACACGATCGTCGCCCTGACCGACAAGGAGGGCAACGTGATCGCGTGGGAGTCGGCCGGCTCCGCGGGCTTCAAGGGCTCGCGCAAGTCGACGCCGTTCGCGGCGCAGGTGACTGCGGACTCCTGCGCGCGCAAGGGCATGGAGCACGGGCTGCAGAAGGTCGAGGTCTTCGTCAAGGGCCCCGGCTCGGGCCGGGAGACGGCGATCCGGTCGCTCCAGGCGGCGGGGCTCGAGATCCTCGGCGTCAGGGACGTCACGCCGCAGGCCCACAACGGCGTCCGCCCGAGAAAGCGACGGCGCGTCTAGTGCGCCGCCCCGCAACTCCCTTGGACTCCGGGGGCGTCCGGGCACGCCTGAGCCCACCCGGCGCCCGCACACGTGCCTCCAGCACGCGAGCGGACACCGTGCGACCTCGGCTCGCACCCGGCCACTCCCCGGAGTGGCAAGGGACTTCCGGGACGGAGCACTAGTGGCTCGCGACGTCGGTCCCAAGTGTCGCGTCTGCCGCCGGGAGGGGATGAAGCTCTTCCTCAAGGGCGAGCGCTGCCTGACCGAGAAGTGCGCGATCGAGCGGCGCAGCTACCCGCCGGGGGAGCACGGGCGCGGACGCATCAAGCAGTCCGAGTACCTGCTGCAGCTGCGCGAGAAGCAGAAGGCGCGCCGCTACTACGGGCTGCTCGAGAAGCAGTTCCGCAACTACTACGCGAAGGCGACGAAGGGATCGGGCATCACGGGAGAGAACCTCCTGCGAATCCTCGAGACCCGGCTCGACAACGTCGTCTACCGCCTCGGTTTCGCATCCTCGCGTGCACAGTCCCGGCAGCTCGTTCGGCACGGCCACTTCCACGTGAACGGCCGGCGCGTGAACATCCCGAGCTTCGGCGTCCGACCGGACGACATCGTCACGATGGCGCCCGGCAGCGCTGCCGAGAGCGTAATTCGCGACGCGACCGATCTCACCGCCTCCGTCGCGCCCTGGCTTCAGGCCGACCACGAGGGCCTCACCGGCAAGGTGCTGAAGTGGCCCGAGCGGGCCGAGATCGACACGCCGGTGCAGGAATCGCTCATCGTCGAGCTCTACTCGAAGTAACCCCCCGCGCCGGGCTCGGCCCGGTCTGACGGATGAAGGAAAGGATCGCATGGCAACTCGCACCAGCCTGATGGAGTTTCAGGTCCCGAGGATCGTCCACGAGGAAGTGAACGAGGATCGTGGCGTCTTCGTGATCGAGCCGCTCGACCGCGGCTTCGGCTACACGTTCGGCAACTCGCTGCGCCGCGTGCTGCTCTCGTCCCTCGAAGGCGCCGCCGTCACCTCGGTGAAGTTCGAGGGGACGATGCACGAGTTCACGACCCTCCCCGGTGTCCGCGAGGACATCACCGACATCATCCTCAACCTGAAGAGCCTGATCTGCCGGCTGCACGGCGAGTCGCCGGAGATCGAGGTGCACGTCGCCAAGAAGGGCGCCGGCACCGTCACGGCCGCCGACATCCAGGCGCCGGGCGAGCTCGAGATCCTCAACCCCGAGCTCGAGCTCGCGAGCCTGTCCTCGGACGCCAAGCTCGAGCTGACGCTCACGATCGGCCGGGGTCGTGGCTACGTGCCGGCCGAGAACAACCGCGGCCCCGAGTACACGATCGGCGTGATCCCGGTCGACTCGATCTTCTCGCCAGTCCGCCGCGTCACCTACGACGTCGAGGCGGCGCGCGTGGGCCAGCGCACCGACTACGACAAGCTGCGGCTCGACGTCACGACCGACGGCTCGATCGACCCGCGCGAGGCGATCGCCCAGGCAGCGGAGATCCTGATCCGCCAGCTGGCCATCTTCACCGACATCGACACGATCGAGGGCTTCGGAGAGGCTGCGGCCACCACCAACGGCTCGAGCCCGGAGGCGCCGCTCGCGCACGGCATGGAGAACTTCCCGATCGAGGAGCTCGAGCTCGGGGTGCGCTCGTACAACTGCCTCAAGCGCGTCGGCATCGAGACGATCGGCGACCTCGTCACGAAGACGGAGAACGAGCTCGCGGCGATTCCGAACTTCGGCAAGAAGTCGATCGAGGAGGTCAAGGAGACCCTTGGCACCCACGGTCTGACGCTGCGGGGCGACGAGGAGTAGTCGAGCCGGGCGATGAGGCATCAGCGAGCGGGAAAGAAGCTCGGCCGGGACTCGGCTCATCGCAGGGCCCTCTACGCCAATCTGGCGGGGGCCCTGATCGAGCACGGCCGGATCCGGACGACCGAGGCGAAGGCCAAGGCCGTGAAGCCGATCGCCGAGCAGATGATCACGCTGGGGCGGCGGGGCGATCTCGCCGCGCGTCGCCAGGCGATCGCCTACCTCCGGTCGAGGGACATCGTCCACAAGCTCTTCGCGGACGTCGGCCCGCGGTTCGTCGACCGTCCGGGCGGCTATTCGCGGATCGTCAAGCTCGGGCCGCGTCAGGGCGACGCCGCCGAGATGGTCTACCTCGAGCTGGTCGATTGAGCGTGGGGGGAAACCTGCGGTTTCCCCCCAGGCCCCTTCCCTCACAGAGCTCGCCGTTCCCGAGCAACTGATTGGCCTCCCGGGCGAGTGAATCGCCCTCGGGCGCGGACGCGTAGAAACGCGCGAGGGTCACTCCGCCGAAGCAGCCCTTAGGCTCCTCGCTGCATGCGGCTCCGGCTCCGGCTCGAGTACGACGGCGGCGGGTTTCGCGGGTGGGCCGCCCAGCCGGGGCTGCGCACCGTCGAGGGGGCGCTCGGAGCCGCCCCCGACAGGGTCTTCCCGAGCTGGAGCCGGCTCGCCGTGGCCGGACGGACGGACACGGGCGTGCAC
>JACCZA010000374.1 GCA_013696185.1 Actinomycetota bacterium | reverse complement strand
CCGGCCGCACGAGGCCACAGGCATGGACGAAGCCCGAGAGCTCGTCGCAGGCGAACAGCGTCCGCTTCAGCGGCGTGTCGCGCGGCAGCCCGAGGTGCTCGGCGTGCGAGAGGATGGCCTCGATCACCTCCTCGGGATAGCCCTCTGCGCGGAGCAGGGGAGCGCCGTCCTGCGGGTGCCTGTCGAGCGTGGGGTGGATCTCGTAGTCGAAGTCGTGCAGGAGCGCGGTCACGCCCCAGAGCTCCTCGTCCTCGCCGAAGCGCCGCGCGTAGGCGCGGGTCGACCCCTCGACCGCCAGGGCGTGTCGCCGCAACGCCTCGCTCGCCGTGTAGCGGTTCAGCGTGTCCCAGGCGCGCTCGCGAGTGAGCTCCGTCACGGAGGCTAGGATAATCCGCCTCACCCGCCCCGGCGCGAGTCGACCAGCCTCCGACATCGGGCCGGCATCCCCGCTCACCCAGCACCTGTGCCGACCGCGACCGTCGCCGACGCCGTCATGCAGTCCTTCGTGATCGAGGGAGGACGTCCCCTGAGCGGCCGTGTCCGCGCGGCAGGGAACAAGAACGGCGCCTTGCCGATCCTCGCGGCCTGCCTGCTCACCTCCGAGCCGGTCGAGCTCTCGAACGTGCCGCGAATCCGCGACGTGCTGACGATGGTCGAGCTGCTCGAGGACATCGGCGCGAGCGTCGAGTGGCTGGGCCGCAACGAGATCCGGGTCGACGCGGCGAGCGCGCACAAGGTCGAGCTCGACACCGAGCTCTGCAGCCGGATCCGAGCCTCGTTCCTCCTCGCCGGCCCGCTGCTCGCCCGCTTCGGCCGCGTGAGCGCGCCTCCGCCCGGCGGCGACGTGATCGGTCGGCGGCGGCTCGATCCGCACATCCACGCCCTCGCCGAGCTCGGGGCCGAGATCGACGTGAGCGGCCAGCGCTACGAGATGCGCACGAACGGGCTGCGCGGCAAGCGGGTCTTCCTCGACGAGGCGAGCGTCATGGCCACCGAGAACGCGGTCATGGCGGCGACGCTCGCGCCCGGCGAGACCACCGTCAGCAATGCGGCGTCCGAGCCCCACATCCAGGATCTCTGCAGGTTCCTCGTGTCGCTCGGGGCCCAGATCGAGGGGATCGGGTCGAACGTCCTGCACATCGCGGGCGTCTCGAGTCTCGGCGGAGGCGCGTGGCGGATCGGCTCCGAGCACATCGAGGTCGCGAGCTTCGTCGGCCTGGCAGCCGTGACGGGGGGCGAGCTGACGATCGACGACGTCGTGCCGGAGGATCTGGCGCCGATCCTCCCGGCCTTCGCACGCCTCGGTGTGCGGGTCGAGCTCGACGGCACGACCGCGCACGTCGCCGCCGGCCAGCAGCTCGAGATCCAGGACGACCTCGGCGGTCAGATCCCGAAGATCGAGGACGGGCCCTGGCCCGCCTTCCCGGCCGACCTGACCTCGATCGCGCTCGCGGTCGCGACACAGGCGCGGGGGACGATCCTCATCTTCGAGAAGATGTTCGAGAACCGTCTGTTCTTCGTCGACAAGCTCGTCAGCATGGGGGCGCGGATCATCCTGTGCGACCCGCACCGTGCGGTCGTCACGGGGCCGGCGAAGCTGTACGGCCAGCGCATGGCGAGCCCCGACATCCGTGCAGGAATGGCGATGCTGATCGCGAGCCTCTGCGCGGAGGGAACCTCGACGATCGGCAACGTGGGCGAGATCGATCGCGGCTACGAGCGGATCGACGAGCGGCTGCGGCAGCTCGGCGCGAGCATCGAGCGCGTCGAGGGCTAGAGGAAGCGTGGGCGCGGCGGATCAGGCGGGGGAGAGCGGCCGGACGAGCGTCCGCGTCGACGTGCGTGGAGCGGGGCGCGCCTCGGTCGCGACCGGGCTGCCCGTGCTCGACCACCTGCTCGGACTGACTGCCTCCTACGCCGGATTCGACCTGGCGCTCGAGGTCGCGCCCGGCGACGTGCTCGAGGAGGTCGCCGCCGCCGGGCGTGCCCTCGGCGAGAGCCTCGTCGAGCCGCTCGGCGCTGCGGGGGCGCCGGGCCACGGATCGGGGGTCGTCCCCGCTGCGGAGGCGCTCGCCCAGGTCGCGCTCGAGACCGGCGAGAGCCCGCTCGTCGTCTCGAACGTCGATCTCTCCGCTGCGCGCGTGGGCGGCCTCGGCTCCGACGTCGTCGCGCGGTTCCTGCAGGAGCTCGCCACGGGCGCTCGTCTCACGCTGCACGTGCGCCTGCTCGAGGGCCGCGAGACGCAGCACGTGCTGGACGCGATCTTCAAGGCACTCGGCGTCGCCCTCGGCGAGGCGTGCCGGCCGACCGACCGAAGGAGGAATGCGACGTGAGCGACAAGTCAGTCGTCCGGACCGAGCGAGCCCCGGCACCGTTCCAGGGCGCGCCCTACTCGCAGGGCATCCGGCTGGGGGAGCTCGTCTTCGTCTCCGGCCAGCTCGCGCTTCGACCCGGCGGGACCGAGCTCGTGGGAGCGTCGATCGGCGAGCAGACGGAGCAGGTGCTCGCGAACCTCGGCGCCATCCTCGAGGAGGCCGGCAGCGGGCTCGACCGCCTCGTGAAGACGACGGTGTTCCTGGCGGATCTCGGCGACTTCGCGGGCATGAACGAGGTCTACGCCCGCCATGTCGGCGACGCGCCGCCCGCGCGCTCCACCGTCGAGGTGTCCGGACTCCCGTCGGGCGCCCTCGTCGAGATCGAGGCGATCGCGGCGCTTCGGTGAGTCCCGGCATTGTCTTCGTCCGAGGCGCTTTGTATGGTGGTGCATCGGCGTGAGTGACGAACACGAGCAGCGGGTCGAGTCGGGCGAGGCGAAGGTCTCGGTGCATTCCCGCGCGAGCGTGCTGAGACGCGCTGCGGCCGTGGGCGGAGCGCTCTCGGCCGGCGGCCTCGTCGTCGCGGCGGCGGTGCCGGGGCGTGCGGGCTCCACCCCCTCGCCGGCCCAGGACGTCAAG
>JACCZA010000356.1 GCA_013696185.1 Actinomycetota bacterium | reverse complement strand
GGTCTGATCGCCTACACGTTCTCGGCCTTCGTGCTGGCCTCGATCGGTCTCGAGTTCGTCCGCGGCACGCGGGCGCGCCGGGCGCTCGGCGCGTCCTCGTGGCCCGGCGCGTTCGCCTCGCTCGTCGCGCGGAACCGTCGCCGCTACGGCGGCTACGTCGTCCATGCCGCGGTGGTCCTCCTCGCGGTCGGGATCGCGGGCTCGAGCGCCTACGAGACGGTCAGGGAGCAGCCACTGCGTCCGGGAGAGACGCTCGAGGCGGCCGGCTACACCCTCGCGCTGCGTCGGGTCGAGGAGAGGGACGGCGCGAACGCGACCGAGCTCAGGGCCGTCCTCGGCGTCCGGCGCGGCGACGACGACCTCGGCGCGCTCGAGGCGGGCAAGAACCGCTACGACATCGAGGCGCAGCCGGTCTCGAACGAGGTGGGGATCCGCAGCGACCTGCTGACGGGGGAGGACCTGTTCGTGATCGCCGACCGCTTCAACGCGGACGGCTCCGTGTATCTCAAGGTGCTCGTCAAGCCGCTCGTCAACCTGATCTGGCTCGCCGGGCTCGTCTTCGTGCTCGGCTCGCTCGTCACGCTCTGGCCCGATGCCCGTGAGCAGCGGCGTCTGCTCGCGCGCTACGAGCTGCATCCAGCCGAGGCGTGACCCTCCTCGCGCTCGTCCTCGCGGCGGTGCTCGCCGCTGCGTGCGTGGGCTACGTTGCCCTCCCGTTCCTGCGCGAGCCCGACCCGGAGAGCGACCGCCTCGACGAGCCGGGGGAGCTCGACCGCCGGCGGGTGGCGCTCGAGGAGGAGCGTGACCGCGCACTTGGCGCGCTCAAGGAGCTCGAGTTCGACCACCGCACGGGGACGATCGCCGACGACGACTACCGCGCGCTCGTAGGCCCGCTCCGCCGTCAGGCTGCCGAGGCGATCCGCGCCCTCGAGCCGCGCGCCGCGAGCTCCGTGGCGCGCGTCCGCAGCCGCCCGTAGTCTGCTGCCGACCCGTCGTCGAGTCTGGAGGCCCACGATGCAGATCGCCTCGCCAACCATGATCGAGATTCCCGAGCAGCCCGGGATCGCGCAGCCCGGTGTCGCCGACCCTGTGCCGGGAGAGCTCGACCCGCCGCAGCAGCCGGGCATCGAGGAGCCGTATCCGCCGCCGGACGAGGGAGATCTCCCGGACCCCTCACTCGAGCTCTCCACAGGAAGGCTGGCCTTTTCCACAGAGATGGTCTAGGCTCGCCCGACCCGACCCGACCCGGCAGGCGCGACACCGCCTCGCCTCTCAGATTCCCCCCATGGTGCGCCGACTCGCCATAGTCATCGTTCTCGCGCTGCTCGTGGCCGGCGGCGCGCAAGGGTATGGCGGGAGCGAGCGCCAGGCCGAGTTGAACGGTAAGATCGCCCGCCTCCAGGACAGGATCGCCGCGGCCAACCAGCGGGAGGCGGTGCTCACGTCGGAGATCTCGAGCGTGACCGCGAAGATCCGCTCGCTGCAAGGCGATGTCGACGACGCCTCCACGCGTGTGGCGGTGCTCGAGCGTGAGCTCGCCCTCTACGAGCGCCGGCTCGATGCGCTGACCGAGCTGCGCCGGGTCCAGACCGAGCGCCTCGAGCTCCTGCGTCGCCAGAATGCGATCGCGGACCGGCGCCTGAGCGAGCGTCTGATTGCGATCTACCAGTCAGAGGACGCGGGCACGCTCGAGGTCGTCCTCGCCTCGTCGAACTTCACCGAGCTCCTCGACCAGCTGGCGTACCGTAAGGAGATCGGCGAGCAGGATCGACGGATCGTCCGGCAGGTGGCCGCGTCGAGGACGAACGTCAGGATTGCCCGCGCCCGCACCGAGCGGACGCGCGGCCGGGTGGCTCGCGCCACGAAGGCGATCGCGGTTCGCACGGAGGCCCGGCGCGCCGAGCGTGACCGTCTCCTCGCGGGTCAGGCCGCGCTCGCCTCGGCGCGGAGCGATAAGGAGCGGACGCTCGCCTCCGTGCAGGAGGGCAAGGAGGTGTACCTCAACGAGGTCGCCGGCCTGCAGCGCCAGAGTGCTGCGCTCGGCGCCAGCATCCGGGCTGCGCAGGCGG
>JACCZA010000352.1 GCA_013696185.1 Actinomycetota bacterium | reverse complement strand
CTGAGCCGTTGACGAACCGCAGCCGCAGCCGCTCGCCCTCCCGGCAGCGCAGCGTCGGCCCGGGGATCCGCCCGTTGAACGTCCACGCCGGGAACTTCACGCCCGGCGCGACCTCGATCTCCTTGTCGGTGCTGAACACCTCCCACTCGCGCAGCACCCGGCCGCTAGCCAGTCGCCGCGTCTTGCCGTACTCGAAGTCCCGCAGCAGCTCGGTCGGGTTGAAGCCGTTGGCGCGGTGATCGACTCGAGCGCCCTGGCGAAACGTCGGGCCACTCACCCCGCCGGCATGGCCCCTCGCGATCCCGTGGCCCGTGTTCGCGTGGCCGGCCGCCGCTGCTGGTGCTGATCCCAGGCGTCGCCCGGCCAGGGCGGCGCCCCCGGCGACTCCCAGCAGCGCTCCGCCTTGCAGGAGATCTCGCCTGTTCAACGTAGACATCTTAGCTCCCCGAAGTTGATTTTGAGGCTAGCCTAGCATTTGAGTTTCGCTAGACGTACATAAAGTTTTGGCACTCCTAATCATCTCGGCTCTGAAACTCTGCCCGCTTGCGTCGTCGCCGCACCCGGCCCGACGAGGCCGATCGGCGCATCGGCGCATGCACCTCAACCGCCGGCCAGCGCGCTGGAGTACTTCCCCGGGTGAGCGCCCCGATTGCTGATCGGGCTCGGAGGCTGGCGCTTCAGCCCTACACGAACGATCGAGTCTTCGACGAGCAGGGCGCCAACATCTTGCTCGTCTCGCGCGTCGCCGGCCACGCCCGTCCGTCGATCACTCTTGACGTGTACTCGCACCTCTTCGAAGAAGGCCTCGCTGAGGCCGCGCTGCGCTTCGACCCCTTGCGCAGCAAAGCGCCGATTATCACCGCTTTGAAAAGGAAAGTGACTTGTCGGAGTAGACGGCTGGTAGACGGAGCGCCTCAGAGGGCGTCACAAAGTCTGCGTCTCCTTCAGCTGGTTCCGCTGTATTTCAAGAGTTCCAACAGCCGACACGCGTAACAAGGAGCAGTCGGCTCGTCCTCGTGCTTGAAGAAGCAGAAGGCCTCAGCGCCGCGGAGAAGGATCGGTCGGAGCCGCTCTGCCCACGCGCTCAGGGCGGCGTCGTCGTAGGGCGGCTCGCGCAGGCGGAGGTAGACGAAGGGCGCCTCGGGGGAGAGCGAGCCGACCCGCGTCGCGCCCGCGTCGAAGAGCGTCTCGTCCACGCCCGCCCACGACTCGTGCCGGAACTCGAAGGCGTAGCGAAGCGCCGGGTCGAGCGAGTCGAGCAGGAAGCGCAGCAGCCCGTCGTCGCGGGGCCGGGTCGGCGGCAGCTGGACGAGGATCGGGCCCAGCCGCTCGCCGAGCGCCTGCACCCGCTCGCAGAAGGTGGAGATCAGCTCCAGCCGGCCGAAATGGGTGATCCGCCGGCTGAGCTTGACGGCGAAGCGAAACTCGGGCGGGGTCGCGGCAGCCCAGCGCGCGAACTGCTCCTCGGACGGCAGGCGGTAGAAGGTGGTGTTGAGCTCGACCGCCGGCAGGCGCTCGGCGTAGAGGCGCAGGAAGTCGTCGGCACGCGCCTCCCGCGGATAGAACGCGCCGCGCCAGGACGGGTAGGAGAAGCCCGAGGTGCCGACCTGCGGCCTCGTTACACTCGAACGCGTGTCCGCCATGCCGGAAGTCGTAGCCGAGAACGTCGTCACGGTCCTCGATCACGGCTTCGTCGCGCTCGACGCGGCGCTCGCCTCCGACCTCGCCGTGGTCAACGCCGCGCGCGTGTCGTTCAACCAGGAGTCGGAGGAGCTGAGCGACCGCGACGTCGGCCTGATCGGCTTCCTCGCTCGCAACCGCCACGGCAGCCCCTTCGAGCACGGGTACTTCCGCTTCCTCGTCAAGGCCCCGATCTTCGTCGTGCGCGAGCACCACCGGCACCGGGCCGGGCACGCCTACAACGAGTGGAGCGGGCGCTACTCGAAGCTCGAGCCAGAGTTCTACGTGCCCGACTACGTCCGCACGCAGGTCGGCAAGCCGGGTGCCTACAGCTTCGAGCCCGTCGACGAGGCCACGCGCGAGCGCACACGGCGCGAGCTCGAGGAGACCGGCCGGCGGGCTTTCGAGGCCTACGAGCGGCTGCTCGAGCAGGGCGTGGCGAAGGAGGTCGCGCGCGGTGTCCTGCCCCTCTCCACCTACACGAAGTACTTCTGGAGCTGCAACCCGCGCAGCCTCATGCACTTCTGCGGCCTGCGCAATCACGAGTCCGCCCAGTTCGAGATCCGGCAGGTGGCGGCCGCGGCGGAATCGTTCCTCGAGCGGCTGATGCCGCACACGCACGCGGCCTTTCTCGCGAATTGCCGAGTCGCGCCCTGAGCGGAGGGAGCCAGGCGGTTAGATCTCGGCAGTCCTGAGCAGGATCCGCTCCGAGTCCTCCCGGGTCACGATCCAGCCCGCGAACCGCTTCAGGCGGAAGGGCGCGTTGAGGAAGACCACCGTCTTCTCGCCCGCGACGACGAACGTGCCACACGACTGGGCCGGCCGCCCGCCACGCGTCAGGAAGAGCTCGTAGCGCGCTCCCGGGCGCAGGGTCTCGAGGCCGCGCACCGTGATCGTCATCGGCCAGT
>JACCZA010000343.1 GCA_013696185.1 Actinomycetota bacterium | reverse complement strand
GGAACGTGTGTTCTACACGAACACACGTTCGCCTGCAAGTGCTACGCCGTCAGCGCCCGGTCACCTCCACCGCCCGCCCGACTCGACCGCTCGGGCGGGGCACGGTCGGGAGGATGCTCTCGCGCGCGCACCACGCGATGTCCTCCTCGAGACCGGCGGCCCGGAGATTGCGCGCGCTCCGCCCTGCGCCGAGGCCCTCCTCGGGCCCCGCGAAGCTCCGCGCCAGCCGTATCGCGACTGTGGCGGAGTCGGCCGGCTCGCCGCCGAGGGCCTCGGCGATCCGCCCGGCGCAGTAGACGTCGTCGAGCACGGCCTCGCCGCCCACGCCGGCACAGAGGATGGCCACCTCGCCGCCGGGATCGACCCTCGCCGCCTCGACGAGGGCGCGGAGGTTGAGCAGCGAGCCGACGAGCACGCGCTCGCAGCGCGCCTCCGCCGCCACGAGCAGGCGCGTCCCGTTCGTGGTGGTCAGGACGAGCGTCCCTGCGGCCGGCGGCCCTGCGACCTCGCGCGGCGAGTTGCCGAGGTCGAAGCCGGGGATCCGCACGGCCCTACGCTCGCCGGCGAGCACGGCGTCCCCCTCGCGCCCGGCCAGCTCCCGGGCCTCCTCCACCTCGGCGCAGCAGAGCACGCGCCGGTAGCCCGCGTCGAGCGCCTGGACGATCGTGGACGTGGCCCGCAGCACGTCGACGACGATGCCGAGCGGGGCCGAGAGCTCCTCCCCGGGAGTGAAGGCGACGTGGACGATCACGCCGGTACGCTAGACGCCGTGGCCGGGGCCGCCGACGTTTCGCACTGCTACCGCCACCCGGACCGGGAAACACGCCTCTCGTGCTCGGACTGCGGGCGTCCCATCTGCACCGAGTGCATGACGATGGCGCCGGTCGGGCTCCGCTGCCCGGACCACTCGGGCAAGCCGCAGGGCGTGGCCCGCGTGACGACGGGTGTCCGGCGGGCGAGCAGGACGGGCACCGACGGGCTGCTGACGAAGTTGTTGATCGGGCTCAACGTGCTCGTGTTCCTCGCCGGGCTCGCCCAGGGAGGCACGCTCGGGGGCGGCGGCAGCAGCGGCTCCGTCTTCGAGGAGGGAGCGCTCGTCGTGCGCGGGCAGCTCGGCAACGGCGAGCTCGTCGGCCTCGCCGAGGGTCAGTGGTGGCGCCTGATCACTGCCGCCTTCCTGCACAACGGCATCATCCACCTCGCGATGAACATGTTCGCGCTCTGGCTCTTCGGTCAGGCGCTGGAGGCCCGCCTCGGCCGCGCGCGCTTCCTCGTCCTCTACCTCGTCGCGGGGCTCGCCGGATCGGCCGGGGCGCTGCTCTTCTCTCCCAACGCGATCACGGTGGGCGCCTCGGGGGCGATCTTCGGGATCATGGGGGCCGCTCTCGTGCTCGAGCGCCAGGGGATCGACGTCTTCGGCGGCGGCGCGCTCGGGGTGATCGTGCTCAACCTCGCCTTCACCTTCCTGATCCCGAACATCTCGATCGGCGGTCACCTCGGCGGGCTCGCGGGAGGAGCGCTCGGAGCGCTCGCCCTGTCGCGCTTCGGCCGCGGGCACGCGGCGTACGGGCGGCCGGGCCTCGTCGGCATCGCCGGGCTGATCGCCGTGGGGGCGCTGAGCGTGGCGGTGGCGTACGTGCAGGTCGGCCGCTACGCCTGACCGAGCGAGACGGGCTACTCGGTGAGCGAGCGCCCGACCGGCAGGACGAGCGCCGTCACGCCCTCGACGGCGAGCACCTCGACCGCCTCGCCCTCGTCGATGTCGACTGCGTCCGGCATGTAGGGACGGGCAGTCCAGTACTCCGTGCCGACGCGGATCTGACCACGCCCGGCGGCCGCCGTGATCGGCACGGTCACCACGGCGCGCCGGCCGACGAGCGAGCTCACGTTGCTGCGGACGACGGGTGAGCGCTGCAGGGCGCGCTGCACGAGCCCGCGCGTCGACACGAGCGTCGCCCCGGAGACCACGGCGAAGACGAGGAGCTGCACGGCGACCGGAGCGCCGAGCGCCGCGGCGAGCGCCGTCACGAGCGCGCCAGCGCCGAAGTAGAGGGCGACGAAGGTGACCGTCGTCGCCTCGATCGCGAGCAGCGCGAGCGCCACGACGAGCCAGACGACTGCCTCGACCAACGCCGGTTACTGCTCGGAGCGCTCGCCGCGCGGCAGGCTCTTGCCGTCGTCCTTCGAGCTCGTCCGCTGGACGTCCTGACCCGCCTGGAAGCCCGCTCCGAGCGCCGACACGGCGCCCATCGCCGGCAGGGCGTCGGACGGCACCATCATGAGCGTCATCCCGGCGCCGTCCGCGACCTTCGGGAGTGCCTGCAGGTACTGGTAGGTCAGGAGGTCGGGCGTCGGGTTGCCGTCGTGGATCGCCGCGAAGGTCTGGCGCGTCGCCTCGGCCTCGCCCTGGGCGCGCAGGATCTTCGCCTCGCGCTCGCCCTCCGCGCGCAGGATGTTCGACTGCCGCTCGCCCTCGGCGGTCAGGATCTGCGACTGCTTCTCGCCCTCGGCGTTCAGGATCGCGGCCCGCTTGTCGCGCTCGGCGCGCATCTGCTTCTCCATCGCGTCCTGGATCGTCCGCGGCGGGTCGATCGACTTCAGCTCGATCCGGTTGACCCGGATGCCCCAGCGCTCGGTCGCCTCGTCGAGGACGATGCGGAGATCGGCGTTGATCCGGTCGCGCGACGTGAGCGCCTCCTCGAGCGAGAGCGAGCCGATCACGTTGCGGAGCGTGGTGATCGTGAGCTGCTCGACGGCGAGAAGGAGGTTCGCCACCTCGTAGGTCGAGCGGAACGGGTCGGTGATCGTGAAGTAGAAGACCGTGTCGATCGAGATCGTGACGTTGTCCTCGGTGATCACCGGTTGCGGCGGGAACGTCACGACCTGCTCGCGCAGGTCGACGAGGGGCCGGCGCAGCTTGTCGAGGAACGGGATGATGAAGTGGAGCCCGGGCTCGAGCGTGCGGTTGTAGCGCCCGAGGCGCTCGAGCACGCCCGCGCTCGCCTGCGGCACGATCCGCACGGCCCGCAGCAGGACGATCACGACGAAGAGCAGGACGACGCCGGCGACGATCAGTGACGACATGGCGTGAACCTCCTCGGAGGTGAGGCGGGCGCCGAGGGCGGCACGCGACTCAGGGCTCGCTCCGGTTGCATGGAACCTCCTCGATGGTAGCTCGCAGCGAGCATGCCCCGCGCGAGCCGTTCGGGCCTGCTACCGCAGGAGCTGTGGCGCCCGGCGTGACGGCGGCTGCTCAGCCGCCCACCTGCACCGCCGTCACGCCCCGCTCTACGAGCGCCGCCTGCGCGGCCGCGAGGCGGGCGAGCGGTACGCGGTACGGCGAGCAGCTGACGTAGTCCAGGCCGAGCTCGTGGCAGAAGGCGACGCTCGACGGCTCGCCGCCGTGCTCCCCGCAGATGCCGAGCTTGAGCTCCTGCTTCGAGGACCGGCCGCGCTCGACGGCGATCCGCATCAGATCACCCACTCCGCTCCGGTCGAGGATCTCGAACGGGTTTCGCTCGAGTACGCCGCGGTCGAGGTACCAGGTCAGGAACTTCCCCTCCGCGTCGTCGCGCGAGAAGCCGAGCGCCGTCTGCGTGAGGTCGTTCGTGCCGAAGGAGAAGAAATCGGCGTACTCGGCGATCTCGTCGGCGCGTACGCACGCGCGCGGCAACTCGATCATCGTGCCGCAGAGGTACTCGACAGTGGGCTCCTCGGCGGCGACCCGCTCGGTCAGCTCGCGCAGCGGCCTCAGCTCCTCGGCGAAGCCGACGAGCGGGTGCATGATCTCGACGAGCGGCGCCTCGCCCGTGCGCTCCTGCACGGCGCTCGCCGCGCGCACGATCGCGCGCACCTGCATCTCGTAGATCTCCGGCCACTGCAGGCCGAGGCGGCAGCCGCGCGTGCCGAGCATGGGATTCGACTCCTGGAGGGCGCGGATCCGCTCGCGCAGCCGCTCGTCGGTCGCCTCCTCGAGCGGGGGCAGGAACTCGTGCAGCGGCGGGTCGAGCAGCCGGATCGTGACCGGATATCCGGCCATGGCCTCGAAGATGCCCTCGAAGTCGGCCTGCTGCATCGGCAGCAGGCGGTCGAGCGCGGAGCGGCGGCCCGCCTCGTCTGCGGCGAGGATCATCTCCCGCATCACGGGCAGCCGCTCCTCCGCCATGAACATGTGCTCGGTGCGGCAGAGCCCGATCCCCTCGGCGCCGAACTCGCGCGCCTTCGCGGCGTCCCCCGGGGTGTCGGCGTTCGCGCGCACGCGGAGGCGGCGCACCTCGTCGGCCCAGCCGAGGATCGTCTCGAAGTCCTCGTTGATCCGCGGCGGCACGAGCTGCACCGGACCGACGATGACGCGCCCCGTGCCCCCGTCGATCGTGATCGTGTCGCCGGCGTGCAGCTCGTGCTCGCCGATCCGCACCGCCTTCGTCGCCTCGTCGATCGAGAGGCCGTCGCAGCCCGCGACGCAGGGCTTGCCCATGCCGCGCGCGACGACCGCCGCGTGGGAGGTCATGCCGCCGTGCGCGGTCAGGATGCCCGCCGCCTGGATCAGGCCGTGGATGTCGTCGGGGGTCGTCTCCCAGCGGACGAGGATGACGCTCTCCCCGGCCCGGCCGAGCTCCTCGGCGGTGTCGGCGTCGAGCACGATCGCGCCCGAGGCGGCCCCGGGAGAGGCGTTCAACCCCTGGGCAGCGACCTCGAACTCGGCCTTCGGGTCGAGCATGGGGTGCAGGAGCTGGTCGAGGGCCGCCGGGTCGATCCGCGCCACCGCCTCCTCGCGCGAGATCAGCCCTTCCTCCTCCATCGAGACCGAGCACTTGAGGGCGGCCGCCGCCGTGCGCTTGGCGCTCCTGGTCTGGAGCAGGAACAGGCGCTCGTCCTCGACGGTGAACTCGATGTCCTGCATGTCGCGGTAGTGGCGCTCGAGCCGGCTCATCGTCTCGAGCAGCTCGGCGAAGGCCTTCGGCATCCGCGCCTCCATGCGGGCGATCGGCTCCGGGGTGCGGATGCCGGCGACGACGTCCTCGCCCTGCGCGTTCGCGAGGAACTCGCCGTAGAGGCCGGACTCCCCCGTCGCGGGGTCGCGGGTGAAGCAGACGCCCGTGCCCGAGGTCTCGCCCTTGTTGCCGAACACCATCTGGACGACGTTGACCGCCGTGCCGAGGTCGTCCGGGATGTCGTGCGCGCGCCGGTAGACGACCGCGCGCGGCGTGTCCCACGAGTCGAAGACCGCCCGCACGGCCCGTCCGAGCTGCTCGCGGGCATCGGTCGGAAAGGGCCGGCCGGTCTCCTCCGCGTAGAGGCGCTTGTAGGTCTCGATCAGCCCGGCGAGGTCGGCCGCGTCGAGGTCCGTGTCCTCGGTGACGCCGCGTGCGCCCTTGAGCTCGGCGAGGGCGTGCTCGAAGCGGTGTGCGCCGATGCCGTCGACCACCTCGCCGTACATCTGGATCAGGCGGCGGTAGGAGTCGAGCCCGAAGCGGCGGTTCCCCGTCGAGCCCGCGAGACCCTCGGCGGCCTCGTCGTTCAGGCCGAGGTTCAGGATCGTGTCCATCATCCCGGGCATCGAGACGGCGGCGCCCGAGCGCACCGAGACGAGGAGGGGGTCGGCCGAGTCGCCGAAGCGCTTCCCGGTGCGCTCCTCGAGTGCTGCGACGTGACGGTCGATCTCGGCCTCGAGGCCCTCCGGGAGCGTCCTGCCCTGCGTCATGTAGGCCCGGCTCGCCTCGGTCGTGATCGTGAATCCGGCCGGAACGGGGACGCCGAGCTCGGTCATCTCCGCGAGGCCGATGCCCTTGCCGCCGAGGAGCTCCCGTCCTCCGTCGACGTGCTCGTCGAACGCGTAGACGTACCTCATCGGTGGCGCGTTCCCGGGAGCGGTGCGGAATACTCCTGCGGCGACCTGCCTCGGGCGGGGCGCGCGCTCACCGCCCCCGCCGCCTCGACCCGAGCTCCGCGATCCAGGCGAGTGCCCTGATGCCGAGCCAGATCGGCGTCAGCAGCACGTAGAAGACGACGATCGCCGCGCCGAGGATCCCGCTCCAGAGCACCCAGTAGCGCAGCGGCACCGGGCCCTTCTCTGCCGTCGCGCTCACGAGGCCTTCGCCGCCTCCGCCTCCGCCGCCGCGCGCCGGCGCTCGACGAGACGGGTCACGCGGTGTGCCGTCTCCTCGATCGAGAGGCCGGTCACGTCGATCACGGGGCAGCCGAGCCGCCGGTGGACGGACGCAGCCTGGTCGAGCTCCTCGTAGATCTCCACGAGCTCCCCGTAGGCGCGGTTCGAGGCGCCCATGTTCTGGATGCGGACTGCACGGATCTCCGCGAGACGCTCCGCGTCGATCGTGAGCCCGACGACTTTCTTCGCGTCGATGCCGAAGAGCTCCTGCGGCGGCTCGATCCCCTTCACGATCGGGACGTTCGCCGCCTTGAGGCCGAGGTAGCCGAGGTAGATCGAGAGCGGGGTCTTCGACGTGCGCGAGACGCCCACGAGGACGATGTCGGCCTCCCCGAGCCCGCGCCCGACCCCGTCGTCGTACTTGACGGCGAACTCGATCGCCTCCATCCGGCGGAAGTACGCGGTGTCGAGCGCGGCGCGGGCCCCGGGGGTCATCCGCGCCGCCATGCCCGAGACGCGGGCGACCGACTCGATCGGATGTCCGAGCAGGTCGCAGTAGTGGACGCGGGCGCGGCGGCAGAGCGTGCGCATCGTCTCGCGGAGCTCCGGCGCCACGAGCGTGTAGACCGCCACGGCGGGCCGCCCGCGCATGCGCGTCACCGCCAGCGCGAGATCGTCCACGGTCTCGACCCGCGGATGACGGATCTCCTCGAAGGGCTGGTCCGGAAACTGCGCCTCGAGCGCGGTCACGAGCCGCTGCGCCGTCTCGCCCGTCGAGTCGGAGATGACGTGCAGCTCGACGGCGGGGCGCCCGTTCACCCCGGCAGTGTCGCGGTTTCGGTGCGTCGTCGCCCGGGAGGGATGCGGGCGGGACGACGATCGGGCGGGATGCGAGCGGCCGGGTGGGGAGCGATCGTCACCTCTGCGGCGCCGAAGTGGCACGCCCTCGGCACGAACGCCGTGGCCCTCGCGGCCATCGTCCTGGGACTGTCCCTGGCGATGCCGGAACGGTCGGGTCTCGCGGGGATGCTCCTCTCACCTCAGCGCGGCAGCTGCGCGAGGTCGCCGAGCGCGGCGCGTATCCGGTCTCGCAGCTCGAGCAAGAGGCGCAGGCGGTTGGCGCGGACCGCCGGATCCTCGGCCATCACGAGCACCTCCTCGAAGAAGCGCTCGACGAG
>JACCZA010000205.1 GCA_013696185.1 Actinomycetota bacterium | reverse complement strand
GCTCGACGTTCTGCTCGAGCGGCGGGTGCAGGCGGCCGAGCGCTTCTTCACCGCGGAGTCGGACCGGCTCGCCCACCTCTGTCTGGCGCTGGCGGAGCGCTTCGAGCGGGGGGGCCGGCTGCTCGCGGTCGGCGGGACGCCGCAGGCATGGTCCGACGCCCATCACGTCGCCGTCGAGTTCGTCCATCCCGTGATCGTCGGCAAGCGCGCCCTGCCCGCTCTCGCCGTCGCGCCCGAGTCGCTCGGGCTCCTCGTCCGAGACGACGACATGGTGATCTCCTTCGAGCCGCTGACCGTCAGGGCGGGGGAGGAGTGGGTGCTGGAGCCGGGCGACGACGACCCGTTCGTGCGCCAGGAGCTCGCCGAGACGGCGTACCACCTCGTGTGGGAGCTCGTGCACGTCTTCTTCGAGCACCTCGGTGGCTCGACGGCGGGAGCGGGAGCGTCGGCCTTCCTCTATCCGTTCCTCGAGGCGCGGGCGGGGGTGCTCGACAGCGTCGTCCAGGACGTGCGGGCCTCGGTCGCGATGAAGGCCGAGGAGGTCTCCGAATTGCGCGTGCGGACGGTGACCGAGAGTCGTGCCGAGCTGCACGCCGCGGCCGCCACCTTGAGCCGCTCCCTGGACGCCGGCGGCACCCTGCTCGCCTTCGGGAACGGCGGCTCGGCGACCGACGCGCTGGACGTGGTCGCCGACTTTCGCGCCGCTCCGGCGGGCTGTGGGAACGGCGACTGGCGCGAGCGGCGCGCGGTCGCGCTCTGCGATCCGGCGATCCTGTCGGCGCTCGCGAACGACATCGGACCCCACGCCCTCTACCAGCGCCAGCTGATCGCCCTCGGACGGACCGGCGACGTCGTGCTCGCCCTCTCCACGAGCGGGAACTCCGCGAACGTGATCGAGGGTCTCGCCGAGGCCCGGCGACGGGGGCTCGCGACCGTCGCCTTCGTCGGGTACGACGGCGGCCGCGTCGCCTCGGAGCGTCTTGCGGATCACGTCGTCGTCACCCCCTCCGAGCACGTCCCGCGCATCCAGGAGGCCCAGGCAACCGCCTACCACCTACTGCGCGAGCTCGTGCGGTAGCAGCTCGGGGCCGGGGGTCGCGGTCAGCGCCCCGACTCGATCAGGCGAGCCCTTTCGCGCGCAGCTCGCCGAGCGCCGCCTCGGTCTTTGCGAGCGAGAGCCCCATCCCCCGCAGGATCGCGCGCGTCTTGGTGAACTGGATCTCGTCGTACTGCACGATCTGTACGGCGTTGCCGGACGGGTCGCGGAAGTCGAGGGAGCGCCCGGGGCTGACCTCGGCGCCCGCCGCCTCGAGGGCGTGACGTGCCGCCTGCTTGTCGTCGACGACGAGTCCGAAGTGGCGGATGCCGTCGGCAGGGCGCGATGGCCCCTCCATCAGCGCGACGAACTGGTCGCCCAGGTCGATGAAGGCGGCGCCGCGCGAGCGCCCGCGCAGGCTGAGGTCGAACAGCCCGCCGTAGAAGGCGAGCGCGCGGTCGAGGTCGTCGACCTCGAGCGCGACGTGGTTGATGCCTACGAGACGGGGACGTGTCACGGGATCCTCCTCGTGGGTCGAGCTGGCGGGTGGGGGTGGGTCGATCCTCCGCTCGACAGACTCGCACGCGACGTCTCTTGACCTTGGAGTAGCTCCAGGCTCTACGCTTGTCCCATGGCTGTCACGGTGTCGAAGCTGGCGACCCAGGTCGGGCTGAGCGCCGACGCTATCCGCTACTACGAACGCGTCGGTCTGCTGCCGGCGGCGGCGCGAAGCGAGGCCGGCTACCGGCTCTACGGCAGCGGCGACGCCGAGCGGCTGTGCTTCATCAAGGGCGCACGGCGGCTGGGCCTGCGGCTGGCCGAGATCCGCGAGCTGCTCGGCGTGCTCGACCGCGGGCTGTGCCCGTGCGGCCACACCGAGGCGCTGCTTCGCACACGCATCGACCAGGTCGAGGACGAGCTGAGGCGGCTGGCGGACGTGCGCGAGACGTTGCTTCGGGTCACCCGGCGGCTTCCTCCGGAAGCGTGCGCCGAGAGTGACGCCGGTGGTTGGCCGTGTGCGGAGGAGTTCATCCGAGAGGGGAGGTAGCCATGCAGCAGCGAGCTTGCACGGGGTGCGGATGCGAGGAGTGCCCGTGTCCCGAGTGCCAGGAGAAGTAGCCGCTTCCGGTGGTCTTGGATCCCGGGAAGCGAGCGAGACGGGGCCCCGGCAGGGGCCTCGTCTCTAGCGCGGGGTCCCTGCAGAGGTCGAGCGGCGGCGCTCGACCTCCGCGCGCACGACGGGGGCGACCTCGGTGCCGAGCAGCTCGATCGCGCGCATCGTCCCCTCGTGCGGCATGGAGCCGACGGTGAACTGCACGAGGAAGCGCTCGTGCCCGAAGATCTCGTGCTGGAAGAGGATCTTCTCGCTCACCTCCTGCGGGCTGCCGACGACGAGCGCTCCGCGCAGCGTGCGCATCGCGTCGTAGCCCTGCCGCGTCAGCGGCGCCCAGCCGCGCTCGCGCCCGATCCTGTCCATCATCGACGCGAGGGGAGCGTAGAAGTCGTCGGCTGCCTGCCGCGACGTGTCGGCCACGTAGCCGTGTGAGTTGATGCTGAGCGGCAAGCGCTCGGCGTCGTGCCCGGCCTGGCGTGCGGCTCGCCGGTGGAGCTCGGCGAAGGGCGCGAAGCGCTCGGGCAGACCGCCGATGATGGCGAGCGCCATCGGCAGTCCGAGCGCGCCGGCACGGACCGCCGACTCGGGCGCGCCTCCCACGGCCACCCAGATCGGAAGCCGGTCCTGCAGCGGGCGGGGGTAGACGCCGAGACCCTCGAGCGGCGGCCGGTGCCTGCCCGACCAGGTGACGTGCTCGGATTCCCGCACCCGCAGGAGCAGCTCGAGCTTCTCGGCGAAGAGGTCGTCCGTAGTCGGCGAGCTCGTATCCGAACAGGGGGAAGGACTCGATGAAGGAGCCGCGGCCGGCCATGATCTCCGCGCGCCCCTCGGAGAGCAGGTCGAGGGTCGCGAAGTCCTGGAACACGCGCACGGGGTCGTCCGAGCTCAGCACGCTGACCGCGCTCGTCAGCCGGATCGCGCTCGTGCGCTCGGCGGCGGCTGCGAGCACGACGGCGGGCGCCGAGACGGCGAAATCGGGACGGTGGTGCTCGCCGACGCCGAAGACGTCGAGCCCCACCTGGTCGGCCAGCTCGATCTCCTCGATCAGGTCCCGCAGCCGCTGCGCCGGGGCGACCGAGCGGCCGGTGCGAGGGTCCGGGATCAGCTCCGCGAACGTGTAGACGCCAAGCTCCATGTCGAGGGCGGAGGTGTACCACGGCTCTGCCCGCGGGGCCGGTGTGCGGGCGGGTCGGTCTACAGTCCGAGCCCGCGAGGACGTCTTCGCGGCTCACGGGTAGAGCGAGGAAACCGACGAGGAAGACGACGCTCGGAGCGGCAAGTGCGCTCGCCGGTATCGGCGCGGGGCTGTACCGGCTGGTCGCGCGCGGAGCGCTCACCGTCGACCTCGGCGTCGGTCGGTCGTTGCGGCCGCTCGGCCCGCTGACGGTCGTGATCGACGCTCCCCGCGAGGTCGTGTTCGACGTCATCTCGGCCCCGTACCTCGGGCGCACACCGCGTGCGCTCGACTCGAAGCTCCGGGTGCTCGAGCGCGGAGGGGACATGGTGCTCGCCGAGCACTTCACCGACGCAGGGCGCTTCGTCACGTCGACCCTCGAGACGGTGCGCCTCCAGCCGCCGGGCCGGGTCGACTTCCGCCTCGTGCGCGGTCCCGTGCCGTACGTCGTCGAGCGGTTCGAGCTCCGCGAGACCGGGGGAGGGACCGAGCTCGAGTACCGCGGCGAGCTCGGCACCGACCTGTGGGCGCTCGGACGTCGGTGGGGTGACGTGGTCGCGGGGAAGTGGGAAGCGGCGGTGCGCGGCTCGCTCGAGGGCGTCAGGGCGGAGGCGGAGCGGCGAGCGGGCCCTCGCTGAGCCCGCTCCGCTCGACGCTACGCCCGCTGCTGTCGCCGACGAAGCCGCCGGAGGGCAACCTCAGGGGCTCGTCCGCTCGACGATCTTCCAGTAGGAGTCCTTGCGGAGCGCTTTCCCGGCCCGGAACGTCCACAGGTCGCAGCCGCGGACGTCGAGCCGCTCGCGCTCCGCGGTCGTTCCCGTCAGCGTCCACTCGGACACGCCGCGATCGCCGCAGACCCAGTGGCTGTCGTCGCCGTAGTGGACGTCCGGGATGCCGGCGAAGCGGGCGGCGATCCCCTCCCGTACCTGCTCGCGGCCGACGAGCCGGCGGCCGTACGGTGCGGGCCCTGTCGGGGTCTCGAGGACGCAGTCCTCGGCGAAGAACTCCATCACGCCCTCGACGTCGTGACGATTGAAAGCAGCGAGAATCTGCTGCAGCGTCTCGACGCCGACCTCGGGTCGTTCATCGGCTGACACTTCACGACCTCCTCGACTCGGTGAGCCAGGGGAGTATGGAGCAGCCCGCCGCCGGTATGGCGCGCCGGCCGGCCCCGGATGGCAGCAGCTCAGCGTCAGTCTGCTTTCCTCGTCGGCCCGAGCGTCCAGTAGAAGTCCGCTCCGGCCGGAAGGGCTCGGGCGACGCGGCTGAGCGCGGAGCGCGCCTCGACCGGGTCGAGCTGCGCGACAGCGGCGACCTCGGCCGTCGCGAGCGGCTCACCTGCCCAGGCGAGCAGCTCCGCGACGGAATCGGGCTTCGCGCGCCGTGTCAGCTCGGGCGCGAGATTCGCGATCGCAGTCTCGTACGCCTCGATCGGATTGAAGCCCGGCACCGCGCTCGCAGCGCCTCCGTCGGCGCGCGCGATCTCGTAGCTCGGCGCCGTGTAGCGCCGCTCGTCCCTCGGGCCGCCGAGCTTGTGGTCGAGGGCCCGGGCGGCAGGAGAGGGCGAGCGCGCGGCGTCGATGTCCGCGCGCAATGCTGCCTCCACGTCGTCGCTCTCGCACCACTCGTCCACCTGTGCCGGCTCGAGCCCGACGTCCCGGGCCGCCGCCGCGAGCAACTCCGGATCGTCGAGCAGCCCGCCGGCCATCGTGCGCACCCGGAGGCGTCTCAGGAGCGGCTCCTCGGCTGCGGGTGCGTACAGCCGTGCGGCCGCGACCGCCCGGCACGCGGGCTCCGACGAGGCGGGCCGCGGGTAGGGCGCCGGATCGATCGGCATTCCGTAGCGCCGCTGCAGGCCGGGCGCGCCCCGGGCCAGCTTCTCGGCCTCGCCGGGCTCCAGCGTCAGGACGATCATCCTCGTGCGCCAGGCGAGCTGGTCGCCGTAGTACCAGCGCAGCCGCAGGCGATTCGGCTCCGCGGAGAACGCGAACGGGCAGGCGGGATCGGTGAAGTGCGTGATCTCGAGCTGCAGAGCGCCAAGGGTAACCCGCTCTGACCTGGGCGCTCCCTCCCCCGTCCGTGTCGCACACTCAAAGGCGACTCACGCTTCCGCCCGCTGGATACGGAGCGGCTCAGCCTCTGCCCCGGTCGCGCCGATACGGGGGAGCGTGGCGAGCAGCGCTGGCACAGAGGCTGCCTCGGACGAGCTCCGGCGGCTACGCGCCGCTCGGCAGGCGCGCGAGCTGGGCGAAGCGGCTGCTCGTCGCAGGGGTCGTGCTCGACGCGGTCGCGCTGCCGGCGGGGCTCTCCGAGTACCGGCTCCTCGAGCGGGCGGCCTCACCCGAGGGGATCACGACCGCCGAGGCGGATGCGAACGATCTGCTCCAGGCGGTGATCGGCGTCGGGCAGGTCGCGCTGTTCGTGCTTGCGGCCGTCTTCTTCCTGCGCTGTTTTCACCGCGCCTACAAGAACTTGCCGGCGCTCGGCGTGGGCAAGCTGCGTTACCGGCCGGGCTGGGCGATCGGCTCCTGGTTCGTCCCGATCCTGAGCCTCTTCCGCCCCAAGCGGATCGCCGACGACATCTGGCGCGGCAGCGACCCGGACCGGC
>JACCZA010000323.1 GCA_013696185.1 Actinomycetota bacterium | reverse complement strand
TGCAGCTGCCGATCGCCGAGGTGGAGCACGTCCGGCTCGCCGAGCTCGCGGCGGCGGTCGCATGACGCGCGCCGACGGCAGGCGCTCGGACGAGCTGCGTCCGCTCGTGCTCGAGCCCGACTTCCTGGAGCAGCCCCACGGCTCCGTGCTGCTGTCGCAGGGTAAGACCCGCGTCCTCTGCACCGCGTCGATCCAGGACAGCGTGCCGCGCTGGCTCGCGCGCAAGGGACGCGGCTGGCTGACCGCCGAGTACTCGCTCCTGCCCGCGTCGACCGGCGAGCGCACCGAGCGTGAGGCCTCGCGAGGCAAGCAGGGGGGCCGGACGATCGAGATCCAGCGGCTGATCGGTCGGGCGATCCGATCGGTGGTCGACTTCGAGGCGCTCGGCGAGCGAACCGTCTGGCTCGACTGCGACGTGTTGCAGGCCGACGGCGGCACCCGCTGCGCAGCGATCTCGGGCGCCTACGTGGCCGCACGGCGCGCGCTCGACCGGTTCGGCCTGGGTCGGGCGCTCTCCGGCTCGGTTGGGGCCGTCTCGGTCGGCGTCGTCGAGGGCGTCGCCCTGCTGGACCTGGACTACGGCGAGGACTCGGCGGCCGAGGTCGACATGAACGTGGTCATGACCGGCGACGGCAGGCTCGTCGAGGTGCAGGCGACCGCCGAGGGCGCGCCCTTCTCCCGCGCGCGCCTCGACGAGCTGCTCGAGCTCGCCGCGCACGGCATCGAGGAGATCGCCGAGGAGCAGCGGGCAGCGGCCGAGGCGATCCGTGCGTAGCGGCGTCGTCGTCGCGAAGCTCGCCTCCCGGAACCCCCACAAGCTCGAGGAGCTGCGCGCGCTCCTCCCCGGCTGGGAGCTCGAGCTCCTGGAGGCCGACGAGCTGCCGCCGGAGGAGGGGCGGACATACTTCGAGAACGCCCACGCGAAGGCGCTCTTCGGCCGGAGGACGGGCGTCCCCGACGCCTGGCTGCTCGGCGAGGACTCGGGGCTCGAGGTCGAGGCGCTGGGCGGCGCGCCGGGCATCCGCTCGGCGCGCTTCGCGGCGCCGGGCGAGGATCCCGTCGCGAAGCTGCTCGCCGCACTCGGACCGGTCGAGGGCCAGGCCAGGAGGGCGCGCTACGTCTGCGAGCTCGTCTGCCTCTCGCCCGGGGGCGGTGAGCTCCGCGGCACCGGCACGCTCGGCGGCCGGATCGCCGAGGAGCCGCGCGGCTCCGGCGGCTTCGGCTACGACCCCGTGTTCGTACCGGACGGCGAGAAGCTGACGGTCGCGGAGCTGGGCGGCGAGTGGAAGCGTGCGAGCTCCCATCGGGCACGGGCGGCACGGGCGCTCCTCGACGCGATGTAGCGGAGGCGCCTCAGGCCAGTCCGGGCACGTCGTCGGGCTCGGCCCGCCGGCCGCGTGAGCGCCACCAGTTGACCTCGGCGCCGAAGACGATCACGTTGGCCATCACGTAGAGCCAGATCAGCAGGATCACCGGCGCGCCGAGCGCCTGCAGCGAGATCACCTGATCCTGCGCCGTCAGCCGCAGGTAGATCGGCAGCGCCTGGAAGCTGACCTGGAGCAGGACGGCGGCCAGCACCGCTCCGGGCAGGACCTCGTGCAGCCGCACGCGGTCGTTCGTGAGCAGGTAGTAGACCGAGACGAGGAAGATGAACACGGCACCGGTCGAGACGAGCACCGACAGGGTGGCCGCGACGTAGTCGTTGCCGAGCAGGCCCGGCGCGGAGTCCTGCAGCAGGTCGTAGCCGACCGAGCCCACGACGAGCCCGAGGAACAGGATCACCATCGAGGAGAGCATCAGGAGGAGCGCGAGCGCCTTGCCCCGCAGGAACGAGCGGTTCGGCCGCCCGTAGACGATGTTGAACGCCGACTCGAGCACGCTGAAGAGCGAGAGCGAGGTCCAGACCAGGAAGACACCGCCGATCACGCCGAGCGTCGCGGCGTTCGCCTGGATCCGGTTGAGCGCGCTCACGATCTGGTCGATCGAGACCGCGGGGAAGATCTGCTCCAGCTCGCGGACGAGATACGTGGACTCGTCGGCCCGGTCGAAGAGCCCGAAGAGGGCGAGCGCGAGGAAGATCAGCGGCACGAGCGAGAGCAGCGCGAAGTAGGCGATCATCGCCGCGAGGTGCGTGCCGCGGTCGGCGAAGAACTTGTCCAGCGGCTGGAACAGCCCCCGCAGACGCTCGCGCCGGCGGCGGAAGCGGCGGGAGGTCCAGCGGCGACGAAACGCCGTGTCGGCGCTGCGATTCGAGGTGCCCGTCGTTGCCACGTCCGCCCATAGTGCCCGTCGCCCACTCGAACGGGTGAGAGAGCCGGTCCCGGCACGCCGGTCGTGGTAGCTTCGTCGGCCGTGGAACCGAAGGCGGCGCTCGACGAGTTGACGGAGCTGTCGTCGCAGATCGAGGCGGCAGCGATCCTCGACGACGAGGCTGGCGTGGCCGCCTCGACGTTCGCGGACTCGACCCGGGCCGAGCGGTTCGCGGACGTCGTCCGGAAGCTGCTCCACGCCGCCGAGGAGGTCGCCGGACGCGCTCCGGCACGGCTGCGCGCCGCCACCTCGGGCGGCAGCGTCTTCGTCGTCCGCGAGGGCGGCCGCACGATCGCCGCGACGACCGGCCGGTCCCCGACCGTCGGCCTCGTCCTCTACGACCTGCGCACCTGTCTGCGGTCGCTGGAGGGCGACGTGGTCGAGGAGGCCCGTGCCGCGGGCTAGCACCGCCGTCGTGCTGGGGCTCGCCGGGCTCGGCGCCGTCTCGCTCCTGCGCCGCCGCGGCTCGACGCGCGCCGAGCTCGTCGAGCTGTCGTTCGATCCCGACGACGTGCTGACGCTCGAGCCGCCGGCCGCCGGGGCAGCCCGCCTCCTCGCGCTCGGCCGCGAGGCGCTCGAAGCCGCCCGGCCGGAATAGGGATCCGGTGGAGCGGGAGGAGTTGCTCGGCGCCCTCCGCGAGCGCGCGCTGCTCGAGGGCGATTTCGTGCTTCGCTCCGGGCGGCGGTCGCGCTACTACCTCGACAAGTACCGCTTCGAGACCGAGCCTGCGCTCCTGCGCGCGCTCGCGGGCCGTCTGGCCGGCGAGGTCGCCGCGGGGGAGCCCGACAGCGTGCGCCTGGCGGGCCCGGAGCTCGGTGCGGTCGCGCTCGTTGCGGCCGCCTCGCTCGAGAGCGAGCTGCCGTTCCTGATCGTGCGCAAGGAGGGCAAGGGCTACGGCACGAGCAAGCGGATCGAGGGCGTGTACGAAGCCGGCGAGCGGGTCTGCCTGATCGAGGACGTCGTGACCTCTGGCGGAGCCGCTCTGGCCGCGGTCGAGGCGCTGCGCGAGGCCGGGCTCGAGTGCCGCACGGTCGTCTGCGTCGTCGATCGCGAGGAGGGCGGAGCAGAGGCGCTCGCCGCGCGCGCGGTCGAGCTCCGTCCGCTCTTTCGAGCCGCCGAGCTGCTGGCCGCCGCGAAAACCCCCGCAAAGCCGCATGGTTGAGCGGAAAGCGGGAGCCTGTTAGGGTCATGCGCCGATCAGGAAGTACGACAGAGGGAGAGGATTGTGACGAAACAGGAGTTCGTGAAGACGGTTGCGGACAGGAGCGGCTTGGCGCCGCGCGACGCGGCGAAGGCGGTCGACGCGTTCCTCGAGTCGATCACCGACACGCTGAGCAAGGGCGACTCCGTGACCTTCACCGGCTTCGGCAAGTTCTCGACAGCTCACCGCGCGGCGCGCGAGGGCGTGAATCCGCGCAACCCCGGTGAGAAGGTGCAGATCGCGGCGGCGAACGTGCCGAAGTTCGCAGCTGGCAGCTCGCTCAAGTCCGCGGTTCGCGGCTAGACCAGCGTGGGGGAAAGAGCGTGGGGGGAAGCCTACGGTTTCCCCCCCCCGCGCCCCCTTCCCCTGACAGAGCACGCGGATCGAACATCCGGTGGCCTCCCGGGCGAGTGAATCGCCCTTCGGCCACGGACTCCTCTCGCTGGCCTGACCGCGAGACGCGCGGGGACTGCGGCCTTTTCGGGTCTTGTCCTGGCTGCACGGGCGAGACGAACATATGTTCGCTAGGGTGCCGCGATGCAGCTGGCGTTCGACTCCGCCGACCGGCTGGTCGAGCTCGTCGAGGAGCGCCGCGGGCCCGTGCTCGCCG
>JACCZA010000322.1 GCA_013696185.1 Actinomycetota bacterium | reverse complement strand
GCCGATGAGCTTCCGCTCGAGCCCATGATCCCGTTCCTCGACGGCCGAAGCGTGGAGGCCGCGGTCTCACCGGAGCGTGCCGTCGAAGCGGTCCGCGCTGCCTTCGTCGCCTTCGCCCGTGAGGAGTGGACGATGCCGCCGAAGGTGTACGTGCCTGCGTATCCGGCGGGGGACTTCCGCGCGATGCCCGCGCTCGGGGCCGGGCACGCCGTCCTGAAATGGGTCACGTCCTTTCCGGGCAACCCGGCAGCCGGCCTGCCCACCGTGAGCGGGCTCGTGCTGCTGTCGAACTCCTCGAACGGCGCGCTTGAGGCTCTGCTCGACGCCGCGGCGGTGACCTCGCTCCGCACCGGCGCGGCCGCCGTCCTGGCCGCCGAGACGCTCGGACGCGCAGGAGCCCGCACCGCAGCCGTGATCGGAGCCGGCGTGAACGGACGTGCGGTCGCGCGCACCTTTCTCGCGCGAGGGCAGCGCGTTTCGCTCTGGGATGTGGATGCCGGGCGAGCGCGTGCGGTTGCCGACGAGCTCGGCGCAGACGTCTCGGCGAGCCTCGAGGAGGCCCTGGCCGCCGATCTCGTCGTCACCGTGACGCCCGGGCGAGAGATCCTGCTCGGTGCCGGCTCTCTCCGTCCGGGTCAGCACGCGAGCCTGATGGGCGCGGACGGCCCCGGCAAGGCGGAGATCGCCGTCGAGGAGCTCGCGCGTGTCCGCGTCTTCTGCGACGACTGGCAGCAGGCGAGCCACAACGGCGAGCTCGCTCAGGGCGTGACCGCCGGTGTGCTGTCTCGCGAGGACGTGACCGAGCTCGGCGCGGTGCTCGACGGGCGACTGCCGGGGCGTGAGAGCGACGAGGACGTGACGGTCTTCGACTCGACAGGCCTCGCGATCCAGGATCTCGCGATCGCGCTCGCGGCGCTCGAACGGGTCGACGAGCTACCCGGTATCCCCCGACTCAGCCTGTAGAAGCCGCTCGGGAGCGAAGAGGTCGAGCCCCGGTGCGGAGCGGCCCAGGATCGCCTCGGCGACGAGCTCTCCGCAGGCGAAGCCGAGCACGTTGCCGTGACCTGCGTAGCCGCAGGCAGCCCAGAGCCCCTCATGACCCGGGATCCGGCCCGCGAGCGGCAGCAGGTCGGCGGTCAGCCCCCAGATCCCCGCCCAGCGATGGGTCACGCGGGGTAAGGAGCCGACCAGCTCTCGAACTGCATGCTCGAGTGCTTGCTGGACGGGCGGCGTCGTCTTCTCCTCGGCCGTCTGCTCGGCCTCGAGGTCGGCGTCGCGCCGGCCACCGAAGACGAGCCGCCCCTCGGCTGTCTGGTGCCAGTAGTCGTAGCCTCCCCGGGCGTAGTGCGGGCAGCCGAAGAGCCGCTCGGAGAGCGGCTCGGTCACGAGCACCTGTCCCCGGATCGGACGCACCGCCGCGTCGAGCGCCGGCACGAGCCCATGCGTGTAGCCGTCGGTGGCGAGCACCACCTGGTCGGCCGAGAGCTCCTCGAGCGAGACGACGCAACTTCCCTCCCTGATCTCGACGCCCGCCTCCGCTGCCTGCCCCGCGAGCCGGCGCACCCAGCGCGCGGGCTGCAGCGTGCCGTCCGGCACGTGCCGGATGCCGCCGTGGAAGCGTCCCTGAAGCGGCGGCGGCAGCTCCTCCTCCCACTCCGCCGCGAACCCGTCTGCCCGCAGAGCCGCGAGCTCCGCCTCGAGGGAGCTGCGCTCGGCGGGGTCCGCGGCCAGCCGCAGGCTGCCCGTGCGCACGAACGCATCGCCTGCGAGCGCCTCGATCCTGTCGAGCGCGCGCTCGGTCAGCCGCCAGAGCGCCCCGGCGCGCTCGCGCCCGAGCTGACCGCACGCCTGATCGTAGGCGGCTGCACCGCCCCGCAGCGCGAAGCCGCCGTTGCGGCCGCTCGCCCCACCCGCCACCTCGCGCGCCTCGTGCAGACGCACCCGCAGGCCGCCGCGTGCGAGCGCGAACGCGCACGCACAGCCCGTCACGCCACCGCCGACGACCTCGACGTCGGGTCGAGCGAGGGGCGCGTGCCGCAGCGAGCCGCGCCCCTCCTCGAGCCAGAACGACCTCGTCACGCAGCGATCGTAGTGCAGGGCTCAGAGCACCCGGAACACCCCTTCCGCCTCCTGGATCGCCCCCGCGAGCTCGAGCTCAGTGAGCGCCGCCGCCAGGTCGCCCGGGTCGAGCTTCGACGCCCGCGCCAGCTCATCGGCGCTCGCGGGTGACTCCCGCAGCCGCTCGAGCATCGCTGCAGCCCGCGCCCCGACCTCCGGTGCCGGCTCGGCGGCAGCCTCGAGCCCGTAGCGCTCGAGGACGTCGAAGGCCGAGGTGAACGGCGTCGCGCCCAGACCGAGGAGCGCATTCGTCCCCGCTGACAGCGCAGAGGTGATCTCGCCCGGGACGGCGAACACGTCGCGTCCCTCCTCGAGCGCGAGGTCGGCCGTGATCAGCGCGCCGCTCGCCGCTCGCGCCTCGACGACGACCGTGATGGCGCAGAGCCCGGCGATGATCCGGTTGCGCGCCGGGAACCTCCAGGGCGCCGGCTCGACGCCGGGTGCGTACTCCGACACGACGAGGCCTGTCTCGGCGATCCGGCTCGCGAGCTCGCGGTTCGCTGCCGGATAGTCCCGGTCGACGCCGCAGCCGAGCACGGCGACCGTGGTCCCGCCCGCCTCGAGCGCGCCGCGATGCGCCTCGCCGTCGATGCCCCGAGCAAGCCCGCTCACCACCACCAGGCCGGCCGCGGCCAGAGCCCTGCCGCACGCACGCGCGACGTGGGCACCGTAGGGGGAGCACGAACGAGCCCCGACGACGGCCACAGCCGGCCGCTCGAGCAGCTGGGCCCCGGCGAGGCCGCGCAGGAACAGGCCGACCGGTGGATCGTGGATCGAGGCGAGTAGACGCGGAAAGCTCCGATCCGAGCGAGGGAGAAAGCGCAACCCGCTTCCCCGCAGGCGGGCCTCGTACGAGGCGCCGTCAAAGCCGCGTGCGAAGGCAGCGAACCGCGCGTTCCGGGGGTGCTCCAGCACGTGAGACCCGGTCTCGGCCGCAAAAGCTGCGATCGTCAGCTCGCTCATCGGGCCGAGAGCTCCCGCGGCGAGCGGTAGGCGAGCGCCTCGGCGACGTGCACCGGCAGGACGTCCCGAGAACCGGCAAGAGCGGCGGCCGTCCGGGCGACGCGCGCGACCCGCACCCGACCGCGCCCGGAGAGAGGTATGCGCTCGACCGCTCGATCCAGCAGCTCGTCGGCCTCACGCGTCCGCTCGGGTCGGTGCTCGCCGAGTCGCCCGCGCGCCTCGAGCACGCGCCGGCGCACGTCCTCAGAGCCCTCTCCCGGCGCGGCGGCCAGCTCGTGCGCACGGGAGCGCGGGACGACGACCACGAGATCGAAGCGATCGAGCAGCGCCCGCGACAGCTTGTCCCGGAACGCCGCGTAGCGCTGGGGCGAGCAGGTGCACTCGGCAGCCCCGTCTCCCCGACCGCCGCAGGGGCAAAGGTTCATCGTCCCGACGAGCTGGAACCGCGCCGGGAAGACCGCCCGGCCACCGACGCGCGCAACGCTGACGAAGCCATCCTCGAGCGGCTGGCGCAGCGCCTCGAGCACCGGCCGTGCGAACTCCGGCAGCTCGTCGAGTAGCAGAACACCACGATGCGCGAGCGTGACCTCGCCGGGCCGCGGGCCGGGCCCTCCTCCGACGAGAGCTGCGGCCGAGGAGCTGTGGTGCGGCGCCCGGAACGGCGGCGCGGTGACGAGCGGCCGCTCGTGCGACAGGAGCCCCGCGACCGAGTGGATGCGTGTGCTCTCGAGGATCTCCCGATCGCCGAGCGGCGGCAGGATGCCCGGAAGCCGCCGGGCGAGCATCGTCTTGCCCGTGCCCGGAGGTCCGGCGAGCAGGAGGTTGTGGTTGCCCGCCGCTGCCAGCTCGAGCGCCCGGCGGCCGCGCTCCTGGCCACGCACCTCCGCGAGGTCGGGAAAGTCCTGCTCGGCGAGCGCCGGGCGCCCGTCTCCCTCGAAGGGCGGCGGTGAGCGCTCGCCGCGCAGGTACGCGACCGCGTCCGCGAGGTGCTCCACCGGGACCGCCTCGATGCCGGCGAGCCTGACTTCGGCCGCCGACTCCGCAGCGCACAGGAGGTGCGAGAGCCCGGAGCGGCGAGCCCCCTCGGCGACCGCCAGTGCGCCGTCGACAGGGCGCACCCTGCCGTCGAGCGCGAGCTCACCGAGAGCAGCGTGCTCGGCGAGCCGCTCGGCCGAGACCTGATGCGAGGCCGCGAGGATGGCGAGCGCGATCGGGAGATCGAACCCCGAGCCCTCCTTGCGCAGTCCCGCCGGCGCCAGACTGACCGTGATGCGCCCGCCGGGCCACTGCCGCTCGGCGGAGGCGATGCCGCTGCGGACGCGCTCCTTCGCTTCCTGGCAGGCGCGATCGACGAGCCCGACGATCGTGAAGCCGGGCACCTGGCCGCTCACGTGCACCTCCACCTCGACGCGCCGGGCCTCGAGACCCACGAGCGCGTGGCTGACGGCGCGGGCGAGCACTCCTGCACGCTAGGGACGAGCGCTGCGCGTGTCCGTGCCGTCTCCGTCTCGACTTTGCATCGGGGGGCGCCCGCCCGGCGCCCGGCGCCTCTCAGAAGGCGTGCTCGATCCGCTCGAGGCCCTCCGGCCGGATCGCGATCACGTCGAATCGGACCGCGAGCGCGCCCAGCTCCGGACGGCAGGCGAGCCAGGCAGTCGCGGCCCGGCGCACGCGCCGCTGCTTCGCGGGTCCGACCATCTCCGCCGGGTCCCCGAAACCGTGGCCTCGCTTCTCCTTCACCTCGCAGAAGGCGACGGTGCGGCCGCGTCGCACGACGAGATCGAGCTCGTTGCCCCCCGCCCAGGCGTTCCTCGCGAGGATGCGATAGCCGCGCAGGCGGTAGTGACGCACCGCCCGCCGCTCACCGGCGTTCACCCGTAGCAGAGGGCCGCAAACGAGCGGCGGTGCACCTCGCTCGGCCCGTGGGCGCGCACGGCCGCGGAGTGCTGGGGCGTGATGTAGCCCACGTGCGAGGCGAAGCCGTAGCGCGGGTAGAGGGAGTCCAGCCGGCGCATCACCCGATCGCGCGTCACCTTCGCGACGATCGAGGCGGCTGCGATCGCGGCGCTCTGCTCGTCGCCGTCGACGACGGCGCGGTGCTCGGGAGCTGACGGGCCGAGCCGGAAGCCGTCGACCAGACAGGCCTCGGCCGGCGGAGAGAGTGCATGCAGGACGGAGCGCAGGCCGGCGAGGTTGGAGCGATGAAGCCCGTCGCGGTCGATCTGGCCCGCGGGAACGACGTGCACGACGATCCGCTCGGCGCATGCCACGACGGCGCCGAAGAGCTCCTGCCGCCGCGCTTCCGAGCACTGCTTCGAGTCGTTCAGGAACCCGAGCGGCCGCACGCGGTGGTCGCGCAGGCAACCGTAGTCGAGCAGCACGCCCGCCACGACGAGGGGGCCGGCGAGCGATCCCCTGCCCGCCTCGTCGGCGCCGGCCACGAAGCGAGCGCCGAGCCTGCGGTCGAAGCGAAGAAGCCGCTGCCCGGTGCGTGCAGACACGGGTCGAGGATAACGGGCACGTCAGGCGTCACCGGGCCGAGGCACGAACCCGACACGCTTTCTCCACAGACCCGGCACCGGTGCAGGCGGTCCGCCGTCGGGCCTGGCTCCAAGCGGGCGATCTCTCGGGAGGGGCGGCTGAGCAGCGCCTCCCCGGCCTCCTACTGACGGAGCTCGCGGACCCGCGCCTTCTTGCCGACCTTGTCTCGGAGGTAGTAGAGCTTCGCCCGGTTCACGTCACCGATCGCCCTCACCTCGAGCTGGTCGATCTTGGGCGAGTGCAGGGGAAACGTGCGCTCGACGCCGACGCCGAAGGACTGCTTGCGCACCGTGAACGTCTCGCGTACACCGGCGCCCTGGCGCTTGATCACGATGCCCTCGAACACCTGGATCCGCTGCCGCTGCCCCTCGATCACGCGAAAGTGGACGCGGACGGTGTCGCCGGCCTTGAACCTCGGCAAGCCGTCGCGCAGCTGCTGACGCTCGAGTGTCGCGATGATGTCGCTCATGCAAAGGGCCGGCCGGGGGCGGACGGAGATGCTAGCGCAAACGCCACGAGCAACCGGCCCCGGTGAGTTCGCCGACGCTTTTCTTCCCCTGTCGGATCAGCGTGCTCTGTCAGGGAGGGGGGCCCGCGTGGGGGAACCGCAGGTTTCCCCCCGCGCTACCGCAGGGAGATCCGCTGCGGCGGCCAGTAGACGGCGAAGACGGTGCCCACGAGATTCTGCTCCGGGACGGGTCCCCACAGGCGCGAGTCGCACGACTCCGCCCTGTTGTCGCCGAGCATGATGTAGGAGTCGTCGGGCACGCGCTCCCACGGTCGCGTGTCCTCGTCGCGCCGGTCGGGGGCGAGGTACGGCTCGTCGAGGCGCTTGCCGTCCACGTAGACGAAGCCGTTCCTCATCCGCCAGCGCTCGCCCGGAAGCACGACCACCCGCTTGACGAAGGTGCCGCCGGCGCCGCAGCTCGCAAGCGCGGCGGGCGGCGTCCGGAAGACGACCACCTCCCCGCGCTTCGGCCGCCGGAAGCGCAGGAGCAGCCGGTTCGCCAGCACCCGATCCGAGAACGTGCCGGCGAGGCACCCTGCCTCCGGGCGCTTGCAGTGGAGCGTGGGCTCCATCGAGGAGGACGGGATCCGGTAGGGGTTGACGACGTAGGCCTTGACGAGCAGGACGATCCCGATCGCCGCGGCGACCGTGACGACCCAGTCGACGGCGATCCGCACCGGGTGCGGGAGGCCCACCGTCAGCCTGTCGACGGGATTCCTCACCGGCCTGCCTGCGAGCGGCGGTGCTCGCGCCGCCACTCGTCGATCCGGCCGTGGTCGCCGGAGAGGAGGACGTCCGGTACGCGCCAGCCGCGGAACTCGGCCGGGCGCGTGTACTGCGGGTGCTCGAGCTCTCCCCCGAGCGCCGGCGAGAAGCTCTCGAAGACGCCGGACTCCTCGTGCCCGAGCGCTCCGGGCAGGCGGCGCGCCAGCGCGTCGAGCAGGACCATCGCGGGTAGCTCGCCGCCCGACAGGACGTACGGGCCGATCGAGACGGCGTCGGAAGCGAGGTGCTCGAGGATCCGCTCGTCGAAGCCCTCGAAGCGCGCCGAGAGGAGCGTCACCCGCCTCTCGAGCACGAGCTCCTCGACGAGCGCCTGGTCGAGCTGGCGCCCCTGGGGCGTCAGGGCGATCACGCGGTGGGCCGGAACGCCGCCGTAGACCGCCTCGAGCGCCGCCGCGACCACGTCGACGCGCATGAGCATGCCGGCACCGCCGCCGTAGGGCTCGTCGTCGACCTGTCCGGCGCGGAGCGGCGTCGTCTCGCGCAGGTTGATCAGGCGCAGCTCGAGCTCGCTCCCGAGGACGGCCGCGAGCGGCCGCTGCTCGGTGAGCCAGGCGAACGCGTGGGGGATCAGCGTGAAGACGTCCAGCTGCACGGGGGCGCTGAGCGTATCTTCGGGCGCCGGGGGCGCCCGCGCTACCGGACCGAGATGCGGGGGATCGGCCAGTACGTCGCGAACACGGGGCCGACGATCCGCTCCCGTGAGACTGCTCCCCAGCGGCGCGAGTCACACGAGTTCGCCCGGTTGTCGCCGAGCATGAAGTAGTGCCCCTTCGGCACCTCCCAGCCGCCGCTGCCCGAGCCCCGCCGGTTCGGTGGGAGGTAGGGCTCGTCGAGGCGCTTGCCGTTGACGAAGATCCTCCCGCTCCGCTCGGAGAGCGTCTCGCCCGGCAGGCCGACCAGCCGCTTGACGAACGTCCCACCGGCACCGCATTGGAGCCTGGCAGCGGGCGGTGTCTCGAAGACGACCACGTCTCCCCGCCGCGGCTCGCGAAAGTGGTAGATGACGCGGTTCGCGAGCACGCGGTCCGAGCGGCTCGCGATGCAGCCGTCGGCAGGCCGGGCGCAGTGGAGCGTCGGCTCCATCGAGGACGAGGGGATGCGATAGGGGTTGACGATCCAGGCCTTGACCCCGAACACGATCACGACGGCGCCGACGAGCGTCACGAGCCAGTCGACAGCGACGCGCGTACCCGGCGGCAGGCCGGCTGTGAGGCGGTCGACCGGCCCCCGCACGCCTCAGCCCTCCTGCGCGTCGCGCGCGCCGAAGCCGGGCTCCACGACGATCCGCCCACCCGCGAGGTCGACCTCCGAGACACACGCCTCGACGAGCGGCAGGAGCTCGCCCGAGTCGAGCTCGAGCACGTCGTTGGCAGGCCCGGGCTCGACGCCCACGACCCGTCCGAGCAGGCGCTCGCCGCGCTCGAGCACGGGCAGGCCGACCAGCTCGAAGGCGTAGAAGAAGCCCGGCTCGGGCGGCGGGAGGTCGGAGCGGCGCAGCTCGAGCGCGGCGCCACGTCCCACCGCGCGGTCGAGCCGGATCACGAGCCGTCCACCGGAGCGCTTCCGCGCGACGACCCGGGCCGCCCTGCCGTCGACGAGGACCTGCGCCCCGACCTCGAAGCGCGTCTCGTCCTCGCTCGCACGCTCGACGACGAACGAGCCGTCGAGCCCGTGCGGACGCCCGACCCGCCCGATGGAGACGGTCGCCTCCGGGGCCTCGCCCGCATCGCTACTCGACAATCTCGAGCAGGACCCGCTGACGCATCCGGCCGGCGCTCGCCCGGACGAGCGCACGCAGCGCCCGCGCGATCCGGCCCTTGCGACCGATCACCTTGCCGATGTCGGCAGGTGCGACGTGGAGGCGCAGGACGATGTCGTCGTCGCGCACCGTCTGCTCGACCCGGACGGCCTCGGGCTCGTCGACGAGCCGCCGCGCCAGCTCGGTCAGGAGCTCAGCCGGTGCCAACGACGTTCTTCGCCTTGAGCAGCCTCGACACCGCGTCCGACGGCTGTGCCCCCTTCGCCAGCCAGTCCTTGATCCTCGCCTCGTCGAGCTCGATCGTCGAGGGCTCGGTCTGGGGGTTGTAGCGCCCGACGATCTCGATGAAACGGCCGTCCCGCGGCGAGCGGGCATCCGCGGCCACGACGCGGTAGATCGGGTTCTTCTTCGAGCCGACTCGCGTCAGCCTCAGCCGTACTGCCATGCGACCTCCAATCGGCCCGGGCCACCGCTCACCGGCGGCCGGCCCGCGCCCTCTTTGATTTCTTCGCCCTGCGCGGCTTCGCGGCCGCGACCTGACCGGCCTCTGCGCCCTGCGCCGCCAGACCCGGCAGCGCCGGCATCCGTCCCTTGCCCATCTGCTTGATCATCTTCTGCATCTGCTTGCGTGCGGTCAGGAGCTGGTTCACCTGTTGCACCGAGGTGCCGCTACCGCGCGAGATCCGCAGCCGCCGCGAGCCGTCGATCAGGTGCGGCACGCGACGCTCCTGCGGCGTCATCGAGAGCACGATCGCCTCGACCCGGCGCATGTCCTGCTCGTTCACGTCGACCCCCTGCAGCTGCTTGCCGAGCCCGGGGATCATCGACAGCACGCCCTTGAGCGGCCCCATCCGCCGCAGCATCCGGTAGCTCGCGAGGAAGTCGTCGAAACTGAACTCGCCGGCCCTCATGCGGCGCTCCATCTCCTCCTGCTCGTCCTCGGCGACCGCCGCCTCCGCCTTCTCGATCAGGCTCAGGACGTCGCCCATGCCGAGGATGCGCGAGGCCATCCGGTCGGGATGGAAGTACTCGAGCTGGTCGAGCTTCTCGCCGACCGAGACGAACGTGATCGGCTTGCCGGTGACCGCCTTCACCGACAGGGCGGCGCCACCGCGGGCGTCGCCGTCGAGCTTGGTCAGGACGACGCCGTCGAAGGCGATCCGCTCCTGGAAGGCCTGCGCGACGTTGACCGCCTCCTGGCCCGTCATGGCGTCGAGCACGAGCAGGACGTTCGTCGGCCGCGCCTCCTTGCGCACGTCGACCAGCTCGTCCATCAGCGCCTCGTCGATCTGCAGGCGCCCGGCGGTGTCGACGATGACGACGTCACGGCCCCCCGAGACAGCGGCCTGCAGGCCGTAGCGGACGACCTCGACGGGATCCTTCGAGTCGCGGCGGTAGACGGGGATCTGGATCTGGCGACCGAGCTGCTCGAGCTGTTCGATGGCCGCGGGCCGCTGCAGGTCGGCGGCGACGAGCGCCGGTGTCCGGCCCTCCCGGCGCAGGAGCAAGGCGATCTTCGCCGCCGCGGTCGTCTTGCCCGAGCCCTGCAAGCCGGCCAGCAGGACGACCGTGGGCGGACGCCCGGAGAGCGCGAGCCTCGAGCTGCCCGAGCCCATCAGGTCGGTCAGCTCCTCGTGCACGATCTTCACCACCTGCTGTCCCGGTGTCAGGCTCCTGAGCACGTCCGCGCCCACGGCTCGCTCGCGCACCCGAGCGACGAAGGACTTCACGACCCTGAAGTTGACGTCCGCCTCGAGCAGCGCGAGGCGGATCTCGCGCATCGCGCGGGAAATCGCCTCCTCGTCGAGCCGTCCGCGGCCGCGGAGGTCGCCGAGTGCTGCCTGGAGCTTGTCGGAGAGCGTGTCGAACACGGTCGCCCAAGTGTAGTGGGCCACCCGTTCGACCGGCCGCGGCGCTCGGGGCGCCGGCAGTCCGTTTGCTGCACGCCCGATCGGTGACAGACTTCGCACCCAATCACTCGAGTACAAGGGAGGCACGGATGGCGGAGGTCGCGAAGGTGGTCAGGATCATCGGCTCGTCCCCCGACGGGTTCGCCGAGGCGGCGCAGGCGGCCGTCGAGGAAGCGTCGAGGACGATCCGCGGCATCACGGGCATCGACGTCGTGACGATGAGCGCGCAGGTCGAAGGCGACCGGGTCGCGCAGTTCCGGACGACCGTCGACGTCGCCTTCGGCGTCGAGCGCGGCAGCGACGCAGGCGCCTAGTACAGCCCGTAGCGCGGGGGGAAACCTGCCGGTTTCCCCCGCGGGCCCCCCTTCCCTGACAGAGCACGCTGCTCGGACGACTGACTGGCCTCCCGGGC
>JACCZA010000317.1 GCA_013696185.1 Actinomycetota bacterium | reverse complement strand
GCCACGCGCACCGCGGCCGCGTCGAGAGCCGCGGCGACGGCCGCATCGGGCGCGGAGGCCGCAAGCGCGAGGTGGCGGGCGCGCTCCTCCTCGTCTTCGACGATCTCGGCGGCCAGATACTGCAGCCTCCGCCGCTCGTCCGGGGCAATCTCCGCGTACACGGCCGCTGCGAGCAGCGGGTGCGCGAGACGCACGACCCCATCCGCGTCGATGTCGGCGACCCCGCGGGCGAAGCCGATGTCCATCAGCCGCTGAGCCTCCTCCGGAGAGACGAGCCCGCGCCCGAGCTGTACCAGGGTCGGTCGCTCGAGGATCGCGACCAGCCGCACCAGCGGGATCAGCTCCTTCGGCAGCGCCGCCACGCGCGCACGCACGAGCTCCTGCAGCGAATCCGGGACGGGCAGCGGCGCGCCCGTGCCGACGGCGCGGTCGGGAAGCGTCCGCGCGAGCTCGAGCGCGAACATCGGGTTTCCCCCTGACGTACGGTGCACGCGTCCGAGCAGCGGCCTCGGAAGTCGCACGCCCAGCCGGCTGCGCACGAGATGCTGGATCGCGCCCACGCTGAGCCCCCCGAGCTCGAGCTCGGTGAAGCCGCTCGGCCCGAGCGCGTCAGCGAGCGCCAGCGGACCGGCCTGCCCGGGCTCGGCGCGCAGCGTCGCGAGCATGACGACGGGCGCCTCGACCAGGCGGCGGAAGGCGAAGGTGAGCACGCGCTGCGATGCAGCATCGAGCCACTGAACGTCGTCGATCCCCACGATAACGGGTGTGCGCGCGGAGAGCGCCCGAAGCACTTCGACCGCCCCGCGCGCGAGCGTCAACGGCTCCGCCGACGGTCCTGACGGCTCCTCCAATCCGAGCGCGACCGCGATCGCCCGCCGCTGCGGCGCCGCAAGCTCGCCGGCGACCTCGCCGAACGGCGCCTCGAGGAGATCGACGATTCCGCTGAGCGCGAGCGGCAGCTCGACCGCGGCACAGCGCGTAACGAGCGCGCGGGCGCCCGCCTCGACTGCCGTCTCGATGCCCCACCGCCACAACGCGGTCTTGCCGATTCCGGGCCCGCCGCGAACGACGACGGCCCGAGTGCCCTGCTCCGTCCCTTCGAGCAACTCGCGCAGGCGCGCCGTCTCCGTCTCACGGCCGACGAGCTCGAGCGAAGGCGCGGCCACCCGCCGATTCTTCCGGAATCCCGGTACGCGTTCGAGGCCGAAAGGTAGGGCTTCCCCCGACGCGCCCTCCTTCCGGCCCGCCGACACTCGACGAACACGAACGCGCCCGCGCCGACGCTTCGAATCTTCCAACCCGCAACGGGAGCCCGGGCGCAAAAAGCACGGAAAGGAGACGACATGCAACCCATCCGGCACCTCCTCGGAGGCTCGCTGCTCAAGCTCGCACGCGTAGCGGCGATCTCAGCCCTCCTGGCGGTAGCGGCGGCCACACTCATCTCGGCGGCGGCGGCGGCGCCGAAAGAGGCTGCCGCGGGAACGATCGCGGTGACCGAGCGCACGCTCGTGATGAGCTATCGCGAGGGCAACGACGTCGTCCGGGAGCTGCTCGTGCGGCGCACGCTCACTGGCACGTTCGCCGGCCTCGAGGTCTCGCTCGTCCACAACGTCACACACCCCGACGGCAGCGCTGACCTCACAGTCGTCAGCTCGTGCAGCTGCACGGTCGCAGGGCGCAGCGGCACGGTCACCTTCAGCGAGCGCGGGGCGGTCGGGCTGGACGGCATCATCACCGTGCGCCGGAAGATCATCGACGCGAGCGGAGAGCTGGACGGGCTCCGAGGGAAGCTCGAGGTCTCGGACCCGGTCGCCGCGCCCGTCCAGAACTACACCGGCCGGTACAGCTTCGGCAACGCCGACGAGTGACGCCTGCGCTCCCAGCCCAGGGGCCCGACGGCCCCAGGCCTGCGCTTCGTGCCGTGATCGCCTCTCGCCACAACGCCGGCCGATCGGGTGCATCGTCGCCCGGTGGAAGTCGACCGACCCGGCGGCCTGCAGGACGAGCTCCGCGATCCGCCAGCCCGCGCTCGTGCGCTCGAAGCGGTGGCGGTAGCAGCCCCAGAGCTCGCCGTCTGGGGAGCCGTCGCGGTAGCGGTGCCAGGCGTACAGGTAGGTGACGCCGCGCGCCTCTTCCGGTCCCTCGAGCTCGATCTGGATGTTCGAGACGTGGTGGCTCGTGGCCGCGAAGATGTGCTCGAGCCCGACGGCGATCGTGGAGGCGATCGTCTCCGCGCCGACGATCGTCGTCGCCTCGGGTCCGTAGTCGACCGTCGCACCGGCAGTGAAGAGCGCGGCGACCGCCTCAGGCTCGTTGCGGTCGAAATGGAAGCAGTAGGCGTGGATCAGGTCGACGATCTGCTGCCGATCGACGAGCTCCTGCACGACGTGCTCGAGTCTCACTGAGCCTCCTCCGTTCGCGATGCGCACATTGGTGCGAAAATGTTGCTATTCGCGAGTGCAGCCGGGATACTCGCTTCCAGGCCGGACCCAGCGAAAGGAGACATCTCTTGAGGACGAAGTGGTACTGGATGCTGTTCCTCGTCGTGGGCGTCCTCGCCCTGGCGGGCTGTGGCGGCGACGAC
>JACCZA010000295.1 GCA_013696185.1 Actinomycetota bacterium | reverse complement strand
CGCGAGCAGCCGGCCCCCCCGCTCGAAGCGCTCCGCCAGCGCCAGACAGAGGTGGGCGAGCCGGTCCGACTCCGCGGTGAAGAAGCGCTCGGCCGCCTGCACCCGCCGCTCGAGCAGAACGTCGAGCGGGTCCACGGCAGCGGTCATGCCTGGGCGGGCTCCCGCGTTGCACCCTGCATCGGCCAGTCGCGCACCTCGCCCCCACCTCACCGTCGTCGCGCGGCTCGTCCTAGCCCTCCGAGACCGACGCTACCACCACGCGCCTTTCTGGCCGGCGGCCCGGCGCCGAGGTGCACCGCCGCTAGGTGTCGAGCGCACTTACGAACGGGGGGCGGCTGGCCATAGGTTCTCGCGATGCGGCACGCAGCGCATCGCATCGCCGCGGCGGCCTTGCTGCTCGTCCTGCTCGTGCTCTCCGCCGCCTCGGGCGCGGCCGATACGGCGATCCGGGCGAAGCCGCTCTACGGCGGCACGCTCGTCGTCGCCGCCGGGGATCCCGGCCCGCTCAACCCGGCCATCACGAGCTCGGGACAGGCCCATCCGATCACGGGGCAGATCTTCAACGGCCTGATCCGGCTCGACCGCTACTTCTCGCCGACGCCGGATCTCGCGCGCTCCTGGCGCGTCTCGAAGGACGGCAGGACCTACACGTTCGAGCTCGCGCCGAACGTCCGCTGGCACGACGGACGCCCCTTCTCGTCGGCGGACGTCAAGTACACCTACGAGCAGGTGCTGCTCAAGCTGCACCCGCGCACCGCGACGCTCGCCGACGTGATCGAGCGGGTGAGCGCGCCGAGCAGGAATGTCGTCGTCTTCCGGCTGAAGCAACGCTACGCGCCCTTCCTGACCTGGCTCGACGAGGACAACGGGGCGATCCTGCCCAAGCACCTGTACGAGGGCACCGACCCGCTCACGAATCCGGTCAACTTGCGGCCCGTCGGTACGGGCCCGTTCAAGTTCGAGTCGTACACCCCTGGCGACCGCGTCGTCCTCGTCCGCAATCCGAGCTACTTCAAGGCCGGCCTCCCGCGGCTCGACAAGCTGGTCTTCCGGGCGATGCAGTCGGCGCAGGCCGCGCAGGCCTTCGAGGCGGGCGAGGTCGACCTCTACATGTTCCCGAGCGGCCCCGACGCGCTCCGGTTCCTGAACCGCCCAGGGATCACGGTCACCGAGCGAGGACGGGAAGGCGCTGCCCGCGTCGTGCCGCTGATCCTCAACGTCCGGAAAAGCCCCTTCGACGACGTGCGAGTGCGGCGGGCGATGGCCTACGCGCTCGACACCGATTTCATCGCGCGAACCGCCTACGCAGGCGTGCTCAAGCCCGCGAAGAGCCCACTGACCCGATTCATCACCTGGGCGTATACGTCAAAGGTGCAGCAGTACCCGCACGACACGGCGCGCGCGAACGCGATCCTGGACGAGACGGGCGCTCGCCGCGGCTCGAACGGCACGCGCTTTCGCACCTCGCTCATCTACGACGCGAGCTTCGCGCGCCAGGCCGAGCTGATCAAGACGCAGCTCGCCGACGTGGGGATCGTGGTCGACCTCAAGCTGATGGACATGAACTCGTGGGTGAGGAAGCTCTACATCGACAAGGACTTCGACCTGGGCTACACCAACTTCACCCACCCTGCGGACCCGGATGTCGGCTGGAAGCGCATCTACCTCTGCTCGAACTACGTCAAGGCGCCGTTCACGAACGGGTCTGGCTACTGCAACCAGCAGGTCGACGACCTCTTCCGGAAGGCGACCGAGGAGCTCGACCAAGCCAAGCGCGGCGCGATCTACCGGCAGCTACAGCGGAAACTCGCGAGCGACGTGCCGGTGATCCCGCTCGTCGACGGAATCGGACCCTGGGTCTACCGGAACTCCGAGTTCCGCGGCTTCGGGAACTCCGGCTCCAAGGAGCAGTTCGCCTTCGGCGAGAAGGTGTGGTGGACGAAGGGGTCCTCGAGTAGACGCTGACGGGGCGGCCGAGCTTCCGCGTGGCTCGCTCGCCGTCTTCCTCCTGCGCCGCCTGCTCTCGGGCGCCCTGCTGCTCGTCGTCGTCACCGCCGCCACCTTCGTCCTGATCAGCCTCACGCCGGGCGACACCGCGCAGGTGCTCGCGGGCCAGAGCGGAGCGGACCCCGAGTATCTCGCTCTGCTCCGGACGCGCCTCCAACTCGACCGACCGCTTCCCTACCAGGTCGCGTCGTACCTGAGGGATGCTGCACAGGGCGACCTCGGCTTCTCGCTCGTCCAGGGGCGGCCCGTGCGCGACGCGATCGCGGGGCGGCTCGCGGCGAGCGCGCTCCTCTCGGGCACGGCCTTCGTGCTGGCGGCGCTCCTCGGGATCGGCCTCGGGGTGATCGCCGCCGCGCGTCGGGGCGGTGCGGTCGACGGCGCAATCTCGGTGTGCTCGCTGCTCGCCTTCTCGCTCCCGGTCTTCTGGCTCGGCCAGCTGCTCGTAGCGCTCTTCGCCGTCAGGCTGCACTGGCTGCCCGCGGGCGGGATGCGATCGGCGGACGGCCCGGGCGGATCGCTCGACGTGGTGCGGCACCTCGTGTTGCCCGCATCGACGTTCGCGCTGCTCCTCGCGGCCCTCGTAGTGCGTGTCACGCGCACCGCGACAGCGGAGGCGCTCGGCGAGGACTACGTCACGTCGGCCCGCGCCAAGGGCGCCTCGGAGCGGCGCGTGCTCCTGCGCCACGCGCTGCCGAACGCGCTCCGGCCGGTCGTCACCGTCCTCACCGGCTATCTGGGGATCATCCTCACCGGCGCCGTCCTCGTCGAGACCGTCTTCGTCTGGCCCGGCCTCGGGCGCCTCCTCTACGACTCGGTGCTCTCGCGCGACACCCCGATGCTGGCCGGGATGCTGCTCTTCTCGGCGGCGCTCGTCGTCTGCGCGAACATCCTCGCCGACCTGCTCTACCGACTGCTCGACCCGCGCACCCGGTTCGGATGACGCTGCGGCCGCTGCTCGGCTCGTACCGGTTCGTCCTCGGCGCGCTCTTCCTCCTCCTCGTCCTGCTCGCGGCGCTCGCCGCCTCGCTCGCGGCCGGCGATCCCTTCCAAACGAGCGAGACGATCCTGGGCGGTCCTTCGTGGAGCCACCCGCTCGGAACGGACGAGCTCGGTCGCGACGTCCTGACCCGGATCCTCCACGGCGCGGCGACGGCGTTGCAGGTGGCGCTCGCAGCCCCTCTCGTCGCGGGAGCGGTCGGCACCGTCGTCGGCCTTGCGGCCGGCTACTTCGGCGGGCTCCTCGACGACGTCCTGCTCAAGCTGATGGAGCTCACGCTCGTCGTCCCCCGCTTCCTGATCGCCCTCGTGGCCGGGGCGTTCTTCGGCGGCCACCTGTGGCTGATCGGCGCCATCCTCGCCGCCACGTTCTGGCCGAGCACCGGCCGCCTCGTGCGGGCCGAGGCGATCTCGCTGCGCGAGCGGGAGTTCGTGGAGGCGAGCAGGTCTCTGGGCGCGAGCGACGTGTGGATCCTCTCGCGGCACCTGCTGTTGCTGGTCGCCCCCGTCGTCGCGGTCAACAGCTCGTTTCAGGCGGGTCAGGCAGCGCTGATCGAGGCCGGGCTCGCCTTCCTCGGCGTCGGCGACCGCAACGTCGTCTCGTGGGGGGCGATGCTCGCCGACGCCCAGTCGTACCTCGGGACTGCGTGGTGGACGTCGGTCTTCCCCGGGATCGCGCTTGCGCTCCTCATCCTGGCGCTGAATCTGCTCGGCGACGGGCTCGCGGACTCGTGGAACGTGCGGACGCGAACCCGCGTCTAGCGCGAGACCGCGGGCTGCCCGGCCTGCGCCAGGCTGACGAACTCCTCGTAGCGGCTGAGAAAGACGCCGAGCGTCTCCCGCCCGGCGGCGATCGCCTTCGCCTGCGCGTGCAGCTCCTCCATCCCGGCCCGCGTCAGCTCGTACCTGCGCCGGTCGGGGCCTCCGTGCGAGGGCTCCCACGCCGAGTGGACGAGGCCCTCCCGCTCGAGCGCCCGGAGCGCTCGGTAGAGCCCGCCGGGGTCCAGCCGCCGGAGCCCGAGCGGACGCAGGCGCTCGAGGAGGTCGTAGCCGTGCGCCGGCTGCTCGCGCAACAGGAGGAGGAGGCAGGGCCGCACGAAGTACCGGGGCAGCGCGCCCGCCGCCGAGGCGTCAGTGGGTATGGGCGTGCTCCCTGCGCTCCTCGAGGCAGCGAGCTGCTTCGTCCGGCGAGTCGTGGCACCAGCAGTCCTCGTCGCACTCGCCGTGTCCCTGTCCGGTCAGTCCTGCGAACTCGTCGGCGAAGGAGCGCTTGCCGAGCTCGGCGCCACGCGCCGTCAGCGCATAGCCGGCGCCGCTTCGCTCGAGGTGACCCTCGACGGTGAATCGGTCGAGGTACGGGGTGAGCGTCGGCGCCGGAACTGCGAGAAACCGCGCCAGCTCCTCGGCGGTCGGCGCATCGGCGAGGCCCTCACCGCGCATCCAGTACATCGCCTGGAGCACCTCCTCCCGGACCCGCAGCGCGTCGAGCTCGCTCACTTGCAGACGGTCCCGGCGAGCTCGCCGATCGCCTGCACGGCGCGCGCCTGCGGCGCGAAGTCGAGCGGGGCCGCCCCCGCCCGCTCGGCTCCGGGCAGCGCCTCGTCGAAGGGGATGACGCCCGCGAGCTCGAGCTCGTGCTTCCCGGCGAACTCCTGCACCGCCTCGAGGTCGCGGTCGTCGCGGATCTTGTTGGCGACGAGAGAGACCCGCGAGAGGCCGAGGTCGCGGCCGAGCACCGCCATCCGGCGCCCGGTCTCGAGCGACTTGTAGTACGGCTCGACGACCGCCAGCATCGCGTCGGCATGGCGCCCGGTGCCGCGCGCGAGATGCTCCGGAGACGCCTCCGTATCGAGGATGCAGACGTCCTCGTCGGGCGAGGCCTCGATGACGCTACGCACGGTAGCGTGGAGGCTGCACAATCACCCTGTGCCCGCATGCTGGGGGTGCGCCATCACCAGCAGGCTGACGCCGTCGGGCCCGGTGAGGGAGTGGCTCTCGCACACCTCCGCGAGCGTCCGGGTGAGCTCCTGGCCGTCGGCCGTGCGGCGGAGCAGGTCGCGCGAGAGCGTCGGCAGGTCGTTCATCCGCTCGATCGGGATGCCGAGCGTCAGCGCGAGGTTCGGGTTCGAGTCGCCGTCGATGGCGAGGACTCGCCGTCCGCTGCGCGCGAGCAGGCGGGCCATCGTCCCCGAGATGGACGTCTTGCCGGATCCGCCCTTTCCTGCGATCACGAGCTTCATCGCTGTTGCAGCCTAGCGTTACCCTTGTCCGATGGCGACCTTTGAGGATCTGCTCGCTGGGCTGGAGCAGCTCTTCGCGAGACTCGAGACGCTCGACGAGCCGGTGCGGGAGCAGGTGCTCGAGCTGCTCGACGGGATCGACACGATGCACCGGCTCGCGCTGCGGCAGCTCGTCGCGCAACTGGACGGCGGGCTGGTCGCGACGCTTCGGGCCGGCGGCGGGGCGGCGGCGTGGCTGCTCGACGCCTACGGACTCGGTCTCGACGAGCGGGCTGCCGCCGACGAGGCGCTGCAGGCGGTGAGGCCGTACATCCACTCCCACGGGGGCGAGGTCGAGGTGCTCGGCGCGGAGGCAGGCGTGGTCTCCCTCCGACTCTCCGGCGCCTGCTCGGGCTGCACCGCCTCGGCGGTCACGCTGCGCGAGGGCGTCGAGGAGGCGCTTCGGGAGAGGATGCCCGGCTTCCTCCGGATCGACGTCGAGGAGGACGCCGCGGCGCCGCACCCGCCCCCGGCGCCCCTGCTGCAGATCCAGCCGCTGACGAGCCGCTAGGCGGACCAGGGCAGGCC
>JACCZA010000285.1 GCA_013696185.1 Actinomycetota bacterium | reverse complement strand
GGCAGGACGACGTTCGCTAGCCGACGATGAAGCCGGTGCCGGTGACGGCAGCGAGGACCTGCGCCTTCGTGCGCCCGGCGTCGAACGCGCGCGGTGCCGGCGAGGGCTGGCTGCTGTTGCCGCGGATCTCGCGGATCCAGGCAGCATGGCGCGCCTCGACCGTCACGATCGAGGCCGCGGCGGCCAGGATCGCCTTCGTCTTGATGTTGCCAGCCTGACCGAGGTACGCGGAGACGCCCGTGTCCTCGAGGACGATCGCCGTGCTGACGAACGCGCCGACGTTGGTCGTCGTGTTCTTGAAGTCGAACGTCGGCTTCGCGACCGCGTTGCTGCCGAGAGCCTTCTTCAGGAACGCGACGTGCGTCCGCTCGTGCGCGCCGACGACGCGTGCGAAGCGACCGGGCTTGCCGGCGAACTTCCCGCGCGCCACCGCCTCGGTGTAGAACGCCGCCTCGAGGTACTCGAGCGTGAGCGCGAAGTTGAGGATGGCGATGTCGCTCGCCGGCGGAGCCTGGCCGAACGCCAGCGACGGCAGGGCGCCGAGCAGCGCGGAGCCGCCGAGCACCGTTCCTCCACCGACCGCAGCCTTGCGCAGGAAGTCCGCGCGACTGTTGCCGGCGACCTTCGCGACCGCCTCTTGGACGGCGCCGTCCTTGTCGAGCTCGCCCCACGTGAGGGTTTCGGACATGCAGCTTCACTCCTTCTCACCGGCAGGGTCTGGGCATGAAGAAGCGACTGCCGGCGCTGGAGGAGTATTCGGCGGAGAGAGCCACCCGGTTCGGAGCCGAGGCGAGGTTCACTCGTTCGAGGTAGAGCGCGCTTCAGGCGAGGGCAGGCTGCGGGTGCGCGCGCCAGGCCGCTGCGAAGACGCGCACGAGCTGCGGATCGAACTGCGTGCCCGCGCAGCGCTCGAGCTCGCTCAGGGCCTCGTCGGTCGGCATCGCCGCCCGGTAGGGACGCTGCGAGGTCATGGCGTCGAACGCATCGGCGATCGCGAGCAGGCGCGCCTCGACCGGGATCTCCGTGGCGGCGCGGCCGCTCGGGTACCCGGCGCCGTCCCAGCGCTCGTGGTGGTAGAGGACGCAGGCGAGGGCGCGCGGGGACACGCCCACGGGCGCGAGCATGCGTGCACCGGCGGCGGGATGCGTCTCGATCTCGCTCCGCTCGCTCTGCGTCAGCGGGCCCGGCTTGCGCAGCAGCCCCTCCGAGAGCGCGAGCTTGCCGATGTCGTGGATCCAGCCGCCCAGACGCAGCACCGCCAGACGGTCGTCGTCCCAGCCGAGGCGGCGTGCGACCGACACGGCCAGGGCCGAAACGCGTGCAGCGTGACCGCCGGAGGCGACCTCCGTGCTCTCGAGCGGACGCGTGAGACCGGCGGGCATGCGCGGCCTGCACCTTCACCGCCGGCTCGACGTTCCCTCTCTCGGCGCTCGCCCGTCTAGAGTTCGGCGCTGTGAAGATCGGCGTGGCCAGGGAGACTGCAGCCGGCGAGCGGCGCGTGGCGCTCTCGCCCGAGGCCGTCGAGCGGCTGATCCAGGGCGGGCACGAGGTCGCCGTCCAGGCAGGCGCCGGCGGCGGGGCGCGCTGGACCGACGACGACTATCGCTCGGCCGGCGCCACAGTCGTTACGGGCTTCGCCGAGCTCGCGCAGGCCTCGGAGGCCGTCGTCGGCGTCCAGCGACCGCCCGATGAGGAGCTGGAGGCGCTGCGAGGGAAGGTGCTGATCGCCTTCCTGCAGCCCCTCAGCGACCCGGCCGGGATCGAGGCGCTCGAGCAGGCGGGCGTGATCGCCTTCGCGCTCGAGGCGGTCCCCCGCATCAGCCGCGCCCAGGCGATGGACGCGCTCTCGTCGCAGAGCACCGTCGGCGGCTACAAGGCGGTGCTGCTCGCGGCCGAGCGGCTGCCGCGCTTCTTTCCCATGCTCATCACGGCGGCGGGCACCGTGCCCCCCGCCCGTGTGCTCGTGCTCGGCGCGGGCGTCGCGGGTCTGCAGGCGATCGCGACCGCGAGGCGGCTCGGCGCGGTCGTGAGTGCCTTCGACACGCGCCCCGTCGTGAAGGAGCAGGTGCAGAGCCTCGGCGCAACGTTCCTGGAGCTCGAGCTCGCCGGCGAGGAGACTGCCGGTGGGTACGCCGTCGAGCTGACGGAGGAGCAGCACCGCCGCGAGCAGGAGCTCGTCGCCCGGCACGTGGGCGAGTCGGACGTCGTGATCACGACGGCACTCGTGCCCGGACGCGCCGCGCCCCGCCTGGTCACGGCGGCGATGGTGGCCTCGATGCGGCCTGGCTCGGTGATCGTCGACCTCGCCGCGGAAGCGGGCGGCAACTGCGAGCTGACCGAGCCGGGCGAGGAGGTCGAGCGCGACGGCGTCACGATCCTCGGCCTGACGAACCTGCCGAGCACGATGCCCGTGCACGCGAGCCAGCTGCTCTCGCGCAACGTGTCCGCGCTGGTCGCGCATCTGGCAGAGGGCAGCGGGCTCCTGATCGACCTCGACGACGAGATCACGGCGGGAGCCTGCGTTACGCCGGGGGCCGTCTCGGCGCCGGCGTCGACCGTTCGAGAGGTGGCGGCATCGACCGGACCCTGATCGCCGAGCTCACCGTCTTCGTGCTCGCCGTCTTCGTCGGCTTCGAGGTGATCTCGAAGGTGCCGACGATGCTGCACACGCCGCTGATGTCGGGGACGAACGCGCTGCACGGCATCGTCCTCGTGGGCGCGATGATCGTCGCGGGCCTCTCCGGCGACGCCACGGACGTGACGGTCGTGGGCACGGTCGCGGTCGCGCTCGCAACGGTGAATGTGGTCGGCGGGTTCCTCGTGACCGACCGCATGCTGCAGATGTTCAGGAAGCGGGAGCCTGGTGGATCGCGCGACGCTGATCGATAGCGCGTACCTGCTCACCGCTGTCGCGTTCATCGTGGCGCTGAAGCGCCTCTCGTCGCCGGCGACCGCGCGCTCGGGCAACCTGATCGGAGCGGCCGGGATGCTCCTGGCGATCGTCGCGACGCTCATCCAGCACGACGTCGTCAGTGTCTGGCAGATCGCGCTCGGCATGACGGTCGGCGCGGTCGTCGGCGCCGTGGCTGCACAGCGCGTGAAGATGACGGCGATGCCGCAGATGGTGGCGCTGTTCAACGGCGTCGGCGGCGGCGCGGCGGCGCTCGTGGCCTTCGCCGAGTTCCACCGCGAGGCACCGGCGGCGGGGCGGATCGAGGCCAGCGTCGCCGTCAGCATCCTGCTCTCGGCCGTGATCGGCGCGGTCTCCTTCTCCGGGAGCCTCGTCGCCTTCGGGAAGCTCCAGGAGCTCGTCTCCGGACGTCCGGTCGTCTACCCCAGGCAGAAGCTCGGCAACGGGTTGCTCCTCGTCTCCCTCCTCGCCCTCGGCGTCATCCTCCTGGCGGGAGCCCAGCGCGAGGCGCTGCTGCTCGCGCTGATCGGGGGCGCGCTCCTCCTCGGCATCCTGTTCGTCCTGCCGATCGGCGGTGCCGACATGCCGGTCGTGATCTCGCTCCTGAACGCCTTTACCGGACTCGCCGCGGCGGCGACCGGTTTCGTCCTGCACAACGACGTCCTGATCGTGAGCGGCGCACTGGTCGGCGCCTCGGGCACCCTGCTCACGGTCCGGATGGGACAGGCGATGAACCGCTCGCTCGCGAACGTGCTCTTCGGCGCGTTCGGCAGCGTCTCGGCCGGCCCGGCCGGCCCCGCGCTCGCCGGAGCGAACGGCGGCAGCGTGCGCTCCGCGAGTGCCGAGGACGTGGCGATCATGCTCGCCTTCGCGCAGCGGGTCGTGATCGTCCCGGGGTACGGCCTCGCCGTCGCGCAGGCACAGCACGACGTGCGCGCGCTCGCCGATCTGCTCGAGCAGCGCGGCGTCGACGTGCGCTACGCGATCCATCCGGTCGCGGGGCGCATGCCGGG
>JACCZA010000279.1 GCA_013696185.1 Actinomycetota bacterium | reverse complement strand
CACCTACGCGGATCGTGCGCGACGGCTGCTCGAGCTCGTCGGGGCGAGGGTGCCGGCGCATGTCTGAGCTCGTTGCGCCCTCCCGCCGCGAGACCGCGCGCCGCCCGGTCGGCCTCCGCTGCCTGGCGATCGTCCCGGCCCGGAACGAGGAGGACTGCGTCGGCGGCGTGATCGAGGAGATCCGCGCCTTCGACCCCGAGCTCGAGATCCTCGTGGTCGACGACGGCTCGACCGACAGCACAGCCGCGCGCGCCGCCGCACGCGGGGCGCGGGTCGTCCGGCTCCCCTTCAACGTCGGCATCGGCGGCGCCGTGCAGACGGGCTTTCGCTACGCGCTCGAGCACGGCTTCGAGCTCGCCGTCCGGCTCGACGGCGACGGCCAGCACGACCCGAGCCAGCTGCCCGCCCTGCTCGGGCCCGTCCTCACCGGCGAGGCGGACATCGTGATCGGGTCGCGCTTCGCCGGCACGGGCAGCTACCGCGTGCCGATCGCCCGCCGGCTGGGCACGAAGCTCCTCGGCCGCGTCGTCTCGCTGCTCGTACGGCAGCGGGTGACCGACACGACCTCGGGCTTCCAGGCGGTCAACCGGCGCGGGATCGAGCTCTTCGCCGCGGACTACCCGCACGACTACCCCGAGGTCGAGGCGACGGTGATGGTGCACCGGCACCGGCTGCGCCTGCGCGAGGTGCCCGTCACGATGCGCGAGCGCACGACGGGCAGCTCCTCGATCACCGCGCTGCGGTCGGTGTACTACATGGTCAAGGTGCTGCTCGCGATCTTCGTCGGGCTCTTCCGGCGGAGCGTCGTGCCGCGCGAGGAGCGCCACCCGTGACGCCGCTGCGGGTCTCGGTCGTCGCCGTGATCGCGTCCCTGCTGCTCCTCGTCGTGGTCTTCGAGCTGATCCGCAGCCGGCGGCTGCGCGAGCGCTATGCCCTGCTCTGGCTGCTCACCGCGCTCGTGCTGCTCGCCCTCTCGCTCTGGCGGGACGGTCTCGACCTGATCTCCGGCTGGGTCGGCATCGCCTATCCACCGAACGCGCTCTTCGCCGTGGCCTCGCTCTTCGTCCTCGTCGTCCTGCTGCACTACTCCACGGTCGTGTCGAAGCTCGCTGACCAGAACACGATCCTCGCCCAGAAGCTCGCGCTCCTCGAGCAGCGCGTCTCCGAGGAGCGGGGGCCGCCGGACGAGCGGCGGGAAGGAAGCGGGCGGGCCTCCTAGCGGGGCGAGTCGACGACCACCGGGCGGCTGAGGAGGAGCGTGTCGCCGAGCGACACGTCGTCGCGCCAGTTGGCGGCGAGGCCGACGCGGTAGCTCCAGCGCCCCGGCGGGGGGTCGTCAGCGAAGCTCGTCGCGCGCGTCGTGCCGAGCAGGCCGGCGGTGAGCCTGCAGTCCGAGGTCGCCCCCGCCACGGGGGAGCAGACGACGTCGCCGTCCTCCCGCGCGCGGTAGACGCGGTAGAAGACCTCGCTCGCCCCCGTCGGCGGGGGGCGCCAGTCGAGGCGGAACCCCCCGGCCTGCCGCCGTGCACGCACCTCGAAGTCGGACGCGACCGGGAGGTAGAGGCGCTCGTCCGCAAGGCGGGCGGCATCGGCGCTCCGCAGCGGGCGGAGCGCCCCGAACAGGACGAGCGGCACGAGCGTCACGAGCGCCACCGGCACGAGCACCGCGGGTCGCTTCCAGCGCAGCGGCCGGAGCGGCGGCCGGGCGGCGGCCACGAGGTGTCCGCCGAGCCCGGGCACGATCAGCGGTGTCGAGAGGGCGAGCAACGCGAACGCGGGGAAGGAGGGCATCATCAGGCGGAAGAAGCTGCCCGATTCGACGCTCGCCTCGGGCACGGCGCCCTTGAAGATCACGAACATGACGAGCCAGACGGCGAGGAACGCCGCCTTCGCGAGCGAGCGGCGCGCGACGGCGAAGACGCCGGCCAGCGCCGCCCACTGCAGCAGCTCGAGGCTCCAGAAGAAGTCGCGCAGGTCGCGGAAGTTCTCGCCGAGCACGGCGCGGTCGCTGCGGAAGTAGTAGGAGATGCCGCCCGCGCGGTCGGCCGGTCTCACCACCTCGCTCCCGGCGAGCCGCTCGACCGGGGCAGTCAGGATCGGCAGATCGCCGAGCCCCCGCAGCTTCCACAGCGAGAGGGCGGCGACCGCGGGCACGAGCGCGAGACCGAAGACCGGGAGCGCGCGCCACTGCCGGGCGAGCGCGAAGGCGACGACGGGCGCGGCGAGGAAGATGGCGTTCGAGGGCTTGAGGCCGAGCGCGATCCCCGTGAGGATGCCGGCGAGTGCGGCGTCCGGGAGCGAGCGCAGGTCGAGCGCGCGGAAGACGAGCACGCTCGCACCGAGGAGGCAGACGGTCGAGGGCAGGTCGCCGAGGAAGGTCAGCCCGAGCGCCTGCGGCACGAACAGCTCGACGTAGGTCTCGCGGTAGCTGTCGTTGAAGAGCGGGATCGCGACGAAGGGGAGGGCCACCCAGGCGCTCGCCGCCCAGAGCCCGAACGCGCGGCCGCCGAGCCCGGCGGCGATCGCGTAGATCGCCAGGATCCCGAGCGGGAGCAGGACGGCGCACTGCAGCAAGACGACGCCGGGCAGTCCGGCGACGATGCTCGGGCCGGCGATCGCCGCGACGGGCGCGAGGGCGAGCGACCAGAGGTAGCCGATCTCGGTGAACGGCACGTGGCCGTGCGCGAGCACCCAGGAGGTCGTGTAGTACCAGGTGCTGTCGCCGCCGTGGTAGAAGAGCCAGCCGTTGTGACGCGTCTGCGAGGCGAAGAGCGCGACCGCGAGCCACTGGAAGACGACGAGGCCCGCGAGCGCCGGCGCGGGTCCCGCCCGCCGCAGGCGCCGGGTCAGGTGAGCCAAGGCGGTCTCAGGTGACCGCACGCGCGGGCAGCGACGCGCGGTACCAGGCGACCGTGCGCTCGAGCCCCTCGCGGAGCGGCGTCCGCGCGCGAAAGCCGAAGAGCCGCTCGGCGCGCGACGTGTCGAGCGCGCGGCGGGGCTGCCCGTTCGGCCGCGTGGGATCCCAGACGATCCGCCCCTCGAATCCCGTCGCCTCCGCCACGAGACCGGCGAGCTCGGCGATCGACACCTCCGCGCCCGTGCCGAGGTTGACCGGCTCGCCGCCGCTGTAGCGCAGGGAGGCCAGCGCGACGGCCTCGGCGCAGTCCTCCACGTAGAGGAACTCCCGTGTCGGCGTGCCGTCGCCCCAGAGCACGATCTCGTCCATGCCCTGCTCGCGCGCCTCCACCATCCTGCGCACGAGCGCCGGGATCACGTGCGAGGTCTCGAGGTCGAAGCTGTCGTCCGGGCCGTAGAGGTTGACCGGCAGGAGGTAGACGCTCGCGAGCCCGTACTGCTCGCGGTAGGCGTCCGCGCCGACGAGGAGCGCCTTCTTCGCGACGCCGTAGGGCGCGTTCGTCTCCTCCGGATAGCCGTCCCAGAGGGCGTCCTCCCTGAAGGGCACCGGCGCGTGCTTCGGATACGAGCAGACGGTGCCGAGCAGCACGAGCTTGTCGACCTCGGCGCGCCGGCAGGCCTCGAGCACGTGGGCGCCCATCAGCAGGTTCGCGTACCAGTAGCGGCCGGGGTTGGCCTCGTTGGCGCCGATGCCGCCCACCTCGGCCGCGAGGTGGAGCACGAGCTCCGGCCGCGCCTCGGCGAAGAGCCGCTCGACGTCCTCGGCCTCGGTGAGGTCGAAGTCCTCCCTGCGCGGGACGACCGGCTCGAGCCCCTCGGCCTCGAGCCGCCGGACCACGTGCCGGCCGAGAAAGCCGCCGCCGCCCGTGACGAGCGTCCTCATCGCGGCGGCAGGGTCGTCGCGGCGACGGGCAGCCAGTCGACCCGGCCGATCCAGCGCGACCGGTGCTCGGCGTACCAGGCGATCGTCTCCCGGATGCCCTCCTCCCACGAGACGAGCGGCCGCCAGCCGGTCTCGCGCTCGAGCTTCTCGTAGCCGACCCGCAGCGCGAGCACGTCGCTGGCGCCCGGGCGGAACCGCTCGGCCACGCTGACGAGCTCCCGCTCGGCCCAGTAGCCCTCCTGCCTGCCGAGCTCGAGGATCAGCTTCGCCCAGTCGGCCATGGCGATGTTCTCCCCCTGGCCGTACACGTAGAGGTCGCCGGGCACGCCGCGCGCCGCGACCATCAGGTGACCGCGGACGCCGTCGGTGCAGAAGCAGAAGTCCCGCATCGGCTCGAGGTTGCCGAGCTCGACCTGCTCGCGCTCGAGGGCCTGCGTGATGATCGTGCCGGTCACGTAGCGCGGGTTCTGGCGCGGGCCGTAGTTGTTGAACATCCGCGTCACGATCCCGGGAACGCCGTAGGCGTCGTGGAAGTTCATCGTCAGGAAGTCGGCGGCCACCTTCGCGGTCGCGTAGATCGACTTCGGGTTGATCGGCGAGCGCTCGTGCAGGATCAGGCTGCCCTCCGGGTCGAAGTCGTGCTGGTGCCGGACCGGCTCGTTGACGTTGCCGTACTCCTCGGAGGTGCCCGCGGCGTCGAACTTCTCCAGCTCGACGCCGTGGTCGACGATCGACTGGAGCAGGTTGAGCGTCCCGACGACGTTCGCCATGATCGTTTCGTAGGGACGGTGCCACGACTCGCCGACGTGCGCCTGGGCGCCGAGGTGGAAGACGTAGGGGCGATCCTCGGCGCGCGCGAGCACGCCGACGACGCGGTCGATCGAGTGCCTGTCGGTCAGGTCGCCCCAGTGCACCGTCAAGGCGTGGCGCAGGTGGCCGACGTTGTTGAGCGCGCCGCTCGAGGTGGCGCGGACGAAGGCGTGCACGTTCGCGCCGAGGTGGCAGAGCGCGTCCGTCAGGTGGGAGCCCATGAAGCCGTCGGCGCCGGTGACGAGCACGGTGCGCCCGCGGAACTCCTCGCCGAACTCGTCGTGCAGCCGCTCGAGCACCGGTGTGGTCCAGAGATCTGTGACGACGTTGTCCACTTGGCGTAGGCTCGGGACGGCTTCGAGAAGCCCGAACGGATGACGCAGGCTACCGCCTCAGGTCGGACGACGATTGCGCGGAGCGGCCTCCAGACTGCGCTCTCGCTGGCCACGGTGACCGGCCTGGCGGCGGTCGTCGGCGTCGTGATCGCGCGGCGGTTCGGCCGGGGTGCGGAGACCGACGGCTTCTTCGCCGCCTACGGGCTCTTCATCGTGCTCGTGATGGCCGCGAACGCTCTCCGCCTCGTCGTGCTGCCCCGGCTGACGCGCGCTCGCGGGCAGGGGACTCTGGGCGCCGAGACGATCGCCTACACGGTCTCCCTCCTGCCGGTCGCCGTGCCGCTGCTCGCGGTCTCGGCGCTCTGGAGCGACGAGGTCGGCGGCCTCCTCACCGGGAGCCTGCCGCCCGCCTCCCGCGAGGCGGCGGGCACCGCGCTCGTGTGGATGCTGCCCGCGGCCGTCGCCCAGCTCTACGCGGGGCTCGCC
>JACCZA010000277.1 GCA_013696185.1 Actinomycetota bacterium | reverse complement strand
CCGCCAGAAGTCGGGTAGCCGCCTGGTGAGGGCGAGGATCGCCGCGACGCACCACTCGGCGACGGGGATGTCGTGCACGCCGCTCGCGTTGCAGACCCTCACGCCGCGGGGAACCGCAGGCAGGAGCCACTCGACGCCCGCGGTCAGGGTCTGGATCAGGCGCAGCGCCGGAAGCTCTGCCAACAGCTGCGGCAGGTCGCGAGAGACCCCGAAGTGGAGCACGGCGACCTCGACGTCGGGCTCCCGATCCGCGGTCAGCTCGACACCGTCGGGCAGCGGCCCGAGCTCCTCGAGGGCCGCCTCTCGCGGCAGGAGCACCTTCACGGCGCGCCGGGCCGGCCGTTCGCGAGCGCGGGCTCGATCCGGCCGCGCACCTCGCCGAGGGCGATGGGGCCGGCCCGGCCGCGCAGGATCACCTCGTCGCCGTCTGCGAGGAAGGTGCGGGTGCTGCCGTCGGAGAGCGCGAGCGGCTCGGCGCCGTTCCAGGTCAGCTCGATCAGGCTGCCGCGGGCGCCGGCCTGCGGCCCCGAGATCGTGCCGCTCGCGAGCAGGTCGCCCCTGCGCAGGCGGGCGCCGTTGACGGTCGCATGGGCGATCTGCTGCTCGACGTTCCAGTAGAGGTTGCGCGAGCTCGTGCGCGAGATCACGTCGGGCTCGGCCATGCCGGCCGAGCGCAGGCCGACCTCGAGCGCGATGTCGAGGACCCAGTGCTCGGCTCCCTGCAGGTACGCGGGCGGCGCCGGCTCCTGCGGCTCCGCCGCGACCCGGTAGGGCAGCAGCGCCTCGAGCGGGGTCACCCACGCGCCGATCGAGGTCGCGAACGACTTGCCGAGGAACGGCCCGAGCGGCTGGTACTCCCAGGCCTGGATGTCGCGCGCGCTCCAGTCGTTCACGAGCACGACGCCGAACACGTGCTCCAGGGCGCGCCCGACCGGGACGGGCTCGCCGAGCTCGCTCGGCACGCCCACCACGAAGCCGAGCTCGAGCTCGAGGTCGAGGCGCCGCGTCGGCCCGAAGCTCGGCGCAGAGGCGTCGGGCGCCTTCGACTGGCCACGCGGCCGCCGCACGGGCGTGCCGCTGACGACGACCGTGCCGGCGCGACCGTGGTAGCCGACCGGCAGATGGCGCCAGTTCGGCAGCAGCGGCTCGGCGTCCGGCCGGAACAGCCGTCCCAGGTTCGTGGCGTGGTCGAGCGAGGAGTAGAAGTCCACGTAGTCGGCGACCTCGAACGGCAGCAGGAGCTCAACCTCCCCGATCGGCACGAGCGAGGACTCGACCCTGGTCCGCGCCCGGCGCTCGTCGGAGCGGAGCAACGCCTGGAGCGTCGCGCGCGTGGCCGCCCAGGCGCACGGGCCGAGTGCCATGAACTCGTTCAGACGGGGCACGGCGAACGGCCCGGCGGGCTCCACGCCGAGCGCCACGAGGTCGAGCACGTGCTCCCCCACGGCGACGCCGACCCGGCCGCACTCGCCGTGGCGCCTGAAGACGCCGTAGGGAAGGTGCTCGAGGCCGAAGCCGTCGGAGCCGGTGAGGTCGAGCGGCGCGGCGTTCATGCGGGCAGCATCCCGAGCGCCCGCAGCTGATCGACCGGCTCGGCGAAGCTGCAGGAGCCGTAGCCGACGAAGAGCTCGGCCCGGGCGCGCGCGATCGCCTCGGCACCCGCCGCGAGGCCGCCTACCTCGAGCGCCGCGGGCGTGACGGCGAAGCGCTCGGGCCGCTCCTCGGCGAGGAGCGCCGTCAGCTCGGCCTCGGGCAGATCCTCGGCGTGGGCGAAGACGGCGGCCGCCAGGAGGTTCAGGAACCCGTGCTGGGCGACGCCGCTCGCACCGTCGCGGTGGCGGATCGGATCGTGGAGGCCGGCCGTCGCCTTGAAGCGGACGCCCTGCCGCCGGCAGGCGTGGACGAGGCAGGCGACCTGCTCGGGCGCCGGGAAGGCCTCGGCGACGGGGCCGCCGCAGCGGATCTTGGCGCCCGCCCCCGTGGCGGCGATCGCCTCGATCGCCGCGGGGATCGTCTCGCGCCAGCCGGGGCCGATCGGCACCTCGTAGAAGCGCTGGACGCGTCCGCCGAGGGCGGCCTCGACCCGTTGCTCGCAGGCCGCGAGGAGCTCCGCCGGCGGTGCGGACTGGGGCAGGCGCAGCTCGAGCACCTCGACGGTCTCGGCGCCGCTGCCCGCGATCGTCCGCAGGTCGGCGTCCACGGCCTCGAGCCACCCCTGCGGCGGCGCGGCCGCCGCGCCGTCCGAGACGACGCCGAGCGGCAGCGGCGAGCCGGCGAGCTCACCCAGGAGCGAGGCGGGGCAGAGGAACCTGCCGAGGAGCCAGGCCTCCGCACTCGCGCGGGCTCGCC
>JACCZA010000244.1 GCA_013696185.1 Actinomycetota bacterium | reverse complement strand
GGCGAGCGCCGCCGCCCCGCCGGCGTAGGCGACGTGGAGCGGCCAGGCCGGCTCGCCCGAGGCCTTCAGGTGGACGTAGAGGAGGAGGGCCGTCCCGCCGAGGACGGTGGCCGGCAGGAGCAGCACGCCGCGGGCGAAGGGCAGGAAGAGCAGCGCGAGCAGGCCGTACCACGGGTAGGCGGGCGTCGCGAGCACGAGCAGCGAGACGAAGAGGAGGAGCACGCGGCTCGGCACCTCCGCCCCCCGCGCCGGTGCCGAGCGCCAGAGCACGAGGGCGAGGGCGGCCATGGCGCAGACGACGACCGCGACAAAGGGGATCCCCGGCGTCAGCGGGGCGAGGTAGAAGCGCTCGCCCGAGGCGAAGCCCTCCTCCTCGACGTAGCCGGGCAGGTAGCCGAGCACGCCCGTCCCGACCCCGAGGAACGGCAGGTAGGCGAGCACGACGGTCGCCGCGAAGGCGAGGACGAGCCGCAGGTCGCGCACGCGGTCGCGCCAGAGCAGCGCGGGCAGGGCCGCGACCGCGTAGAGCTTGACGAGGGTCGCGGCGGCGAGCGCGACGCCGGTGGCGAGCGGGCGTCCACGCACGAAGAGCAGCACGGCGGCGAGGACGAGGAGCGCCGCGACGCCGTCGACGTGACCCGAGTGGCCGATCTCGACGATCGCGAGCGGGTGCCAGGCGTAGAGGATCGCCCGCTCGGGACGCAGACCGAAGCGGGCGAGCGCCAGCATGACCAGGCAGATCGCGACGAGGTCGAGCGCGACGAACGCAAGCTTGACGGCGACGATGCTGCCGGGCCGGAGCTCGTGCAGCGCCCGGAAGAGGCCCTGGGCGACCGGCGGGTAGATCGTCGGGGCCTGCTTGCGGTCGATGCTCGGGTACACGTCTCGGTCGCGCAGGCCCGCGAGGGCCGGGTCGGCCGGCGGGTAGCGGTACGGGTTGATCCCGGCGGCGGCGACCTCGCCGTCCCAGACGTAGCGGTAGGCATCGCGCGAGATTGTCGGCTCGTGGACGGCGAGCGCGAGTCGCGCGGCGAGCGCGACGACCAGGACGAGGCCGACGGCGAAGCGGCCGCGCACGTGCCCGCGGACGACCAGCACGGCGGCGAGGGCATAGACGGCGAAGGCCCCGGCGACGATCGCGATGAGCGGCGCGAGCGCGTCGCCGGCCGCGCCGCTGCGGAGCACGAGCCCGAGCGCGACCGCGAGGGAGACGAGGAGCGCGCCGAGGCCGGCGGTGAGCGCCCGGGCACTCACGCCTGGACGGTGACGGCGATCCGGTGCAGGCCAGAGGCGCCGTCGGGCACGGAGTTGTCCTCGACCGTCGACTGCAGCTCGCCCTCGCCGTCGGTCGCTCGCACCACGAGCTCGTACGTGCCCGGCTCGCGCGGTGCCCAGGGCAGGCTCCAGAGCGCCCACGTCAGCTTCGAGGGCGCGTAGTCGAGCTTCGCCCGGCGCCAGGAGCGGCCCCCGTCGGTGCTGGCCTCGACGCGGGCGATGCCGCGGTCGCCCGCGAAGGCGACACCGCGGAGGGTGGCCGGTGCCGAGGCGCGGAGCGCCTTCCCTTCGGCGGGCAAATCGATCCGGGACATCGTGTGCACGCGCTCGGCGCGCCAGCCCTGCTGCTCGTAGTAGCCCTTGCGCCCGTCGTCGATCAGCTCGATCCGGTCGATCCACTTGACGCTGAGCTCCCCGTAGGCGCCGGGCACGATCAGGCGGGCGGGGAAGCCGTGCCGGTCCGTGAGCAGCTCGCCGTTCATGCGCACCGCCAGGAGCGTCGTCCGCTGCATCCCCCGCTCGAGCGGCGTGCTGTGGGTGAAGCCGTCGGCCGCGTGGAAGAAGAGCCGCTTCGCGCCCCGCTTGGGGCCTGCCTCCTCGATCAGGGCTCGCAGCGGCACGCCGGCCCAGACGGCATTGCTGAGGAGTCCGCCCCCCACGCCGTTGCTGATGCACTCGAGCGTCGTCTCCTGCTCGACGGAGGGCAGGGAGCCGAGGTCCTCGAAGCGCAGCGTGCGCGGCCGCTCGACGAGCCCGGAGATCTCGAGCCGCCAGGCGTCGCGGTCGACGCGCGGGTCGACGAGATTCTTCGTGACGACGTAGAAGTCGTCGGTCGGGGTGACCGGCTGGAGCGTCCCGCCGAGCAACTCCTGGCCGTCGTAGCCGAACGCCGAGCGCCGCCGCAGCACCTCGATCAGCCCGCCCGAGGCGAGCGCCAGCGCGCCGCCCGCCGCTCCTGCGACGAACCGCCCCCGCGTCAGTCCGCGCTCGCTCACGAGCGCTCCCGCTCGCGCAGCGCCGCATAGGCCCCGAGCAACGAGGCGGCGAAGACGCCGAGCAGCACGAGCAGGCCGGCGGCGGACAGGAGCGCGGCGCGCTCCGGCGGCAGGCCGCCGTAGTTCGAGCGCAGAGCGGGCCAGAGCACGACGACCGTGACGAGCCAGACGGCGGCGGCGGCGCCGAAGGTGACGACGATCGCCCGGCGCGTCAGCGGCGCGGCCCCCGCGCCCCGGCCGCGGGAGAGCAGGCGCACGAACAGGCCTCCGAGCGCCACGCCGATCAGGAGCTGGCCGAGGAAGCTCCCGTAGAAGCCGATCTGCTTGGCGAGGAGCGCCCCCCCGAAGACGCCGAGGCCGGTGACGAAGCCCTCGACCGGGACGAAGGGCAGGAAGCGATCGCTCACGAGCTCGAAGGGGAGCGGCACGCCGAGGACGACCCGGAGCAGCAGCATCACGAGGGTGGTCGCGAGCGCCGCGAGCAGGCCGGGGAGCGCTCCGGGCCGCTTCACGCGGCCTCCTTCGCCGGCCCGAGCCCGAGCGTCTGGAGCGCGGCCCGGGTGGCCCGCAGGTCGTCCCGCTCGCGGGCCACGCGCTCGAGCACGGCGAGATCCTCGAGCTCGTCGACGTCGAAGGTGCCCTCGACCTGGGCGACGGAGAGCCCCTGGTCGCGCGCGCGCGCGACGATCTCGTCCAGCACCGTCTCGGTGCTCATGGCGACGCCCTCGAGCACGTCCCACCAGCCGCGCATCCCGATCAAGTAGTAGCCGCCGTCGACCACGGGACCGAGCACGACGTCGTTGCGCTCGAGCTTCGCGAATGCGTCCTCCACCACCTCGAGGCGGAGCTGCGGCGAGTCGGAGGCGATCAGCACCACACGCTCCTCGCCGCGGGCCGCCGCATCGCGGAAGAGCCGGCGCTGCCGTTCCGTCCAGGTGCCGTCGAGCTGGGTCAGCACGCGGGCTCCGCGACCGTTCGCGCCGAGCAGCGGCGCGATCTCCGACCAGGCACCGGCGGGCGTCACGTACCACGAGACCGAGAAGGGAGCTTCGGCGAAGCGTGCGGCGAGATCGCGCAGGAACGCCCGGTAGAGCGCGACCGCCGGGCCCTGACCGATCGCCGCGCCGAGCCGGGTCTTGGCGGAGCCCTCGACGGGCGCCTTGGCGGCGATGTAGAGCCAGGCGCTCAACGCAGCACCCACAGCATGTCGGCCATCGTCCGCAACGTTCCGCGCACTGTGCCCGTCACCTTCGACCGGCCGGCCCGCGGCAGGTAGGCGACCGGCACCTCGGCGATCCGCCAGCCGTCCCGGCGCGCGCGCAGAACCATCTCGAGCGGCCAGCCGAAGCGGCGATCGAGGATGCCGAGACGGAGGAGCTGGTCGCGGCGGGCGGCGCGCATCGGGCCGAGATCCTCGAGGCGCAGCCCGCAGCGCCGACGGAGGCCGAAGACGAGCACGCGGTTGGCGAGGCGGGCGTGCAGCGGCCAGGCGCCGTCGACCGCGCGACGGGCCCCGAGCACCAGATCGGTGGCGCCGGACATCACCGGCGAGGCGATCTCGGGCAGCGCGCGCGGGTCGAGCGAGCCGTCGCAGTCCATGAAGCAGACGATGTCCGACGTGGAGGCCTCGAGGCCGGCGAAGCAGGCGGCGCCGAAGCCCCGGCGCGCCTCGTGCACGACGCGGGCGCCGCGCCGCGCCGCGATCTCGGCGGAGCCGTCGGTGGAGCCGTTGTCGACGACGATCGCCCGGTAGCCGGGCGGCATCCGGCGCAGCACCCAGGGCAGCGCCTCGGCCTCGTTCAGGACGGGCAGGACGACGTCAGGCACGGAGGCTCCGGCGCGCGAAGCGGTCGAGCCGGGCCAGCGCGCCCGGCATGTCCGCACGCCCGAAACCGAGACGGAAGTGGTTGCCGCCGTGCTCGTAGACCGAGCCCGGGACGAGCAGCACGCCCTCCTCGTCGAGGAGCCCGGCGAGGAAGGGCTCGAGCGGCCCGCCCGTGACGAGCCGCGGAAAGCCCACGCAGCCGGCGCGCGGCCGTACCCACTCGAAGACGCCCTCCCACTCCTCGAAGAAGGCGTCGAGCTCGGCGAGGTTCCCGGCGACGAGCGCCCTGCTCCTCCCGAGGACGGCATCGCGCGCTCGGAGCGCCGCGAGGGCGAGAATCTCGCTCGGGGCGCTGTTGCAGCCGGAGGTGTAGTCCTTGAGTGCCGTGACCCGCTCCAGGAGCTCCTCGTCCCGCGTCGCGATCCAGCCGATCCTGAGCCCGGCGAGCCCGAAGGACTTCGACATCACCCCGACGCTGACGACGTGGCGGCCCGCGTCGACACCGGCAGGCAGGCGGTCTGCGGGATCGTACTCGAGCAGCCGGTAGACCTCGTCGCTGAGCAGCACGGCCCCGACCTCGGCCGCGAGGGCGACCATCCCCTCGAACGTGCTGCGGTCAGGCAGCGCGCCCGTCGGGTTGTGCGGGTAGTTGACGACGATCAGGCGCGTCTCGGGGCGAAGGGCGCGCCGCAGGTCGCGCAGGTCGAGTCGCCAGCCGGTGTCGTGGCGGAGGCGGAGCGGGGTCACCTCGGCCCCGGCCGCCCGGGCGACCTGGAAGAGCGACTCGTAGCCGGGCCAGGCGATCACCGCGTGGTCGCCTGGCCGCAGGATCGCGTTGAGCGTGAGGAAGAGGGCCTCGTCCGCTCCCGCGCAGGTCAGCACCTGCTCGGCGCCGAGGCGCTCGTAGAGGCCGGCGATCTCCGCCCGCAGCAGCGGGTGACCCGACGGCGCCGTGTAGCCGAGCGCGAGCTCGTCCCAGAGCCCGCGGCACTCGTCGTCGGTCAGCGCGAGCAACTCGTCGAGGCGCAGGGCCTCCACGTCCGAGCCGCAGAGCAACCAGCGAGCGTCGCTCGAGCGGGCGCGAAACTCGCGCTCGAGCGCCAGCTCCGGCAGTCGGGCGAGCTCCACGGTGAAGCGTGTCTCGGATGTCATCGAGCCGGTTCCTCCTGTGGGCGGGTGCAGCGGGCCGTGAGCGGGAGATCCACTCACGGCCCGCCGTGCTTGTCTAGAGGAAGCGGGAAACGATCGGGCAGTTGACGACGATCCCGGTCGAGCCGAACTTCTTGCCGCCCGGCCCTGTGATCCAGCCCCGCTCGACGAAGCCGAGATACTGGAACTCGTCGATCATGCGCGACCGGTAGCCGCGGTTGATCGCCTCGGCGGTCCACTCCCCGAGGTTGAGGTCCCAGAGCGGGCTGTAGTCGAGCGCCACGGTCGGGATACCCCCGATCAGGTTGAGCGGGTCGGTGCCGTCGAGCAGCGCGCTCGCCAGGCCCTGCCGCTGCGGGTTCGTCTTCCCGGTCGGGCCGTTCGCGACCACGAAGAGCCGCTCGATCGAGCTGAACGCGCTGTCGTCCCGGCCGACCGGCACGTCGCCGATGGCGGGAGCGAAAGTGCCGGCGTCGAGCGCGGCGACCATCGGATCCGACGCCTCGGTGCTCATGTAGAGCGCCGGCTTGGCGAAGCTGAAGATCGGCGTCAGGTCGATCGTGACCGTGCCGCCGCCGTTGCCGTTCGGGCAGATCTTGACGACGCGGTCGTGCACGAGGTCGTGGTTGACGTTGCCGTTGCACGCCTTGATCTGGGCATCGCTGACGTCGAACGCGACCATCGGCGCGTTGTAGATGTGGTTGCCCGCGTTCACGATCTTCACGAGCGGGCTGTAGTAGCGGTCACCCACGGAGCCGGGCTGAGCCGTCGCCGGCGGGAAGCCGTTCGGACCCGCGACGACCGTGCGCCGCGGCCGGAAGTCGACTGCGCCGCGGTCGAAGATCAGCGTCGTGTCCTTGCGCAGTCGGCCGACCCTGACCGCTCGACCGACCTCGGCGTAGTGGAGCTTGCCGGAGTGGTTCAGGCCGAGCGCGTCGGCGTTCTCCTTGTCGCTCGTGTCGGTGAGGATGTACCAGACCGCCTTGCCGTTCCTGAGCTGTCCGCGGTAGAGCGGCAGCTCGATCGTCCCGGCCTTCTCGTCCAGCGTGCCCGACCTGAGCAGCTGCACGGGGCCGACGAGCTCCTTCTTCACCGACGACGGCATGGGGCCGAAATAGGTGACGGGGACGTCGGCGCCGATCGACGGCGGCGACGGCTGCGCGTCCCCTCCGCCACCCGCGAACGCCTGCACGCTGACGGCGAGCGTCACCGCGAGCAAGCTCAGGGGCCAGAGGATCCAGCGCCCGGCGCGGGCGCCCCTCACGCCGCGCTTTGCCTTCTCGATACTCATCGCGCTCCTCCCTCTTCTCTCCACGATCGGGACGGATCGACGCTACGAGAGGGGTGTGAGCGGGACGTGAGCGCCCCATCCAGATCCGGGCACCGCGCTTTCACGGCCCCCTCCGGGGAGGTACAACCTGTCTATGAGTGGGACGCGCTTCCATCCGAGCATGCGTCTGTGGCTCGCGCTCGCCTTCGCGCTCGTCGCCGGGGTCACGGCGGTGGTCGCAGGAGAGACGATGACCAAGCGGGCGGAGCACCAGTTCAAGCG
>JACCZA010000191.1 GCA_013696185.1 Actinomycetota bacterium | reverse complement strand
GTCCGTAAAGTGGTCGCGGTGGCTGGAGCGCGGGAGGTGCCGCGAGGCAAGGACGCAGGGAGCGTCGATATGAGGACATATCGGCGCGACCGAGGACGCAGCATCGTGGTGCCTCACACCTTCCAGGCGCCCCGAGCCATTTTGCGGACAGGCCCCTATGCAGGGCTGCCGCTCCGCAGCCGCGGATCGAGCGCTTCGTAGAGAGACGTCCGCCCCTTGCCGGCCGCCTTCGCTGCGTACAGCGCCTCGTCGCTCGTTCGCACGAGCTCCTCCTGCGAGCCGGCGTCGCGGGGAAAGCTCGAGACGCCGGCGGAGATGCCGGGAAGCGCCCCGCCCCGCCGCGCGCGTGCAAGCGCCCGACGGATGCGCTCGGCCACGTGACGGCCCGCAATCCGGTCGCCCCGCACGACGACCGCGAACTCGTCGCCCCCGACCCGGAAGATCTCCTCGCCCACGCGCAGCGCCCGCAGGGCGACGCGGGAGGTGTCTCGCAGGACCGTGTCGCCCGCCGGGTGTCCCCCCCGGTCGTTGATCTGCTTGAAGTCGTCGAGGTCGAACAGGACGAGCGCCAGCTCGCTGCCGGCCCGCTCGCACTCGCCGAGCAACGCGACGAGGTGCTCGATGAAGGCGCGGGTGTTCGGAAGCCCCGTGGCCGCATCCCGGCGCGCCTCGTCGAGCGCCTCCGCGTAACGTCGCGCGTTCCGGAGCGGTGCGGCCGCCAGCTCCGCGAGCGTCGAGACGAGTGCCGGATCGACGGCGACGCGAAGGCGCGTCCGGATGTGCTCGGGCGTCGCGATCAGGAGAACTCCGACCGTCGTGCCCTGATCGACGATCGGCGCGGCGGTCGCATCGGCCCACGAACCGCCCAGTGCCCCGAACGCCAACAGGTCGTCGGCGCCCGCCGACGCGACCGTCTTCGTCACGAGGGCTCGCCTCGCGAGCGCAGGTGGCACGCTCAGCGATGTCGTATCTGTGGCACCGCCCACGCCAGCGAGCAACGGGTTGCCGGCCGAATCGAGCAGGTAGATCGCGGCCACCGCCGGCTCGAAGAGCCGCGCGAGCTCCGCTGCAGCAAGCACGGCCGTCCGGCGCTCGTCGAGCGAGGAGGCGAGCACGCGAGCGAGGTTGCGGAGATCGATCTCGAGCTGGAGCGCGCGCCGGTGAGCCTCCGGTATGGACGTGGGCGCGCCTGCCCCCGGCTCCGCGTCGACAGTCAGCTCCTCAGCCTGAGACTCCATGCCCCCCCGGATCCTCTCCCTATGCGCTCCGCCAGCATCGTAACGCTTACACATACGCGTTCGAAATATGCCGAGTCAATCCTCCTCGATCAAAAGACACGATAAACAATAATCGAGCAACACAGACGGAGCGATTATGACTCAAGTCTGAGACATTTGTGGAACATCAATGTTGCGTCAACGTCAGATGAAGATGCCTCGACGAAAAACGTTTGCTTTATCGCCCGATGCGTGTATATCGTTGTTCGCGTCGGGGGCGAGGAGAGGCGGAGCCGATGCGACGGGCTCCGCCTCTTCTCCCTCTCGCGCACGCGCTGTGGGCCATCTCCGGTCGACACGCCGAGAGCGCTGCCCGGCGCAGCACTCGGGACGGCGGTGAGAGAGCGCGCCGCCTCGTCGGCGTCCCTCGATCTACACCCCGTCTCCCTTCACGTGCCGGGCGGGGTGGGGAGGTCGGTGATCGCAGGCCGCTGCGGCGCGCGCTACGCGCACCGCTCGGGCGCCGACGACGCTCGAGGTGCTTTCGAGCTCCGGGGCACGCGGAGCCGCTCGCGGCCCGCTCTACGCGCTGGGGAAGGAGCGCCGCTTCGTGTGGCGCGTCGAGCTTTCCGCCCTGTCAGGCGCCTAGTGACCCCAGGGGGAGCCTCCGCCGGCAACGGACGCGATCGCACCGAGGGCGAGGACGAGCGAGATCAGGCGAGCCTTCATGCGGAGCACCTCAACTTTGGTCGATGACACGAGACACTGGGCGGTTGCCCGCGGAGTATAGGACCTTCCCCTGCGGGGAGGCAAGGCGGAGACGGCTTCGAGACCCGCTCTTTGCGGGCAACGGCCCCAAAGGGGCCGCTTCGATCGAGGGGCGAGCGAGTGACGCCCTGCTGTCCGACGTCCCGTTTACGTTCGCCCTGACCGCAAGGTCGAGACCAGGGGTTCAGGCCGGAGAGACGCTGGGCGGTGTCTGGCCGGTGGCAGGGGTTACGTCGGAAGGAGGGCCCCCGCAGGGGCTCCCGCCGGGCTGGGCGGGTTCGACAACACCACGAAAGGAGCGGGGGCGATAGCCAGACGACACATACGGCATGTGGAGGACCCGGCCGCGCTGGGGCGCCGTCTGCAGGAGCTGCGCAAGCGCGCGGGCCTGAGTCAAGGGGAGCTCGCCTTCGACGGCTGCTCGGCCGGCTACGTCTCCCGGATCGAGGCCGGGGATCGGGTGCCCTCCCTGCACCTCGTGCGCGAGCTCGCGGACCGGCTCGGGGTGAGCGAGGAGTACCTGCTCACGGGGAGCGAGGGGGATGGAGTCTGGTGCGCGGTCCTCGTCGATGCGGAGATCGCTCTGCGCCTCGGCGAGGGGGCGGAGGCGCACGATCTCTACGGCAAGGCTCTCGGGGAGGCCACGAGCGTCGAGGTCAAGTCCGAGGCGCTCGAGGGCCTCGGCCACCTCGCCGCCCAGCGGGGAGAGCCGCGGCAGGCGATCGAGCTCCTCGAGCGCGCGCTCGCCCTCACGGGCGCCGAGCCCGCGGACCGGCCGCGCCTGGCGGAGGCACTCGGCCGCGCGTACGCGAGCCTCGAGGAGCTCGCGCCCGCGATCGCCCTCTTCCGGCGCTGCCTGAAGCGGCTCGGCAGCGACGGGGACGCGATCCAGTACGTCCGGTTCGCGTGCCTGCTCGGCTACGCGCTCAGCGACCTCGGCCAGTTCGACGAGGCGGAGCTGGTCGTCGCCGGTGCGCTAGAGCGAGGCCGGGGGGTTACGGACCCCTACACGCGCTCGCGGCTCCTCTGGTCGCAGTCGAGGCTGCTGATCGAGCAGGGAAAGAGCGAGCTCGCCGAGCGGTACGCGAAGAAGACGCTGGAGACGCTGCGGGCGACGGAGGACAGCTACGCACTCGGCCACGCGCATCAATCGCTTGCGCACATCTACCTCGACCTGGGCCGTCCGGCCGAGGCGCAGCGGATCCTGGACGAGGGCTGGCCGCTGATCGAGTCGGCCGCGACGCCCCTCGAGCTCGCCCACTACCGGATCGAGGAGGCTCGCTCGCTCGCCGCGCTGGGTCAGGGTCCGAGAGCCGCCGAGCTCGCGATGACGATCCTCGACCGGCTCGGAGCTGCGCTTCCCGTCGACGCCGGTCGCGTGCACCTGCTCCTCGGCGAGATCTTCGAGGGGCTCGGCGAGCCTGGACGCGCGCGCGAGCTGTACGAGTCGGGCGTCCGGCTGCTCGAGCCCCATGGCAAGACGCGCTACCTGCTCTCGGGCTACAGGCGGCTTGCCGCAAGCCTCAAGCGGGACGGCCGTACCGAGCAGGCCCTGGAGGTGCTCGAGCGGGCGCTCCACGTGCAGGACAGCGCCGGACGGGTGCTCCTGTAGGGGCGTCCGTCCGAAACCGCCGCACCCGCTTCTAGAATCGACTGCCCGTGCCCGAAGCCCCCTTCGTCCACCTCCACGTCCACTCCGAGTACTCCATCCTGGACGGGGCGTGCCGCATCCCTGCGCTCGCCGCCCGTGCCGCCGAGCTCGAGATGCCCGCCGTCGCCCTCACCGACCACGGCTCGCTGGCGGGCTCGGTCGAGCTCTACCGCGAGGCGCGCAAGCACGGGGTCAAGCCGATCGTCGGCTGCGAGGTCTACGTCGCCGACGACGCGCGCGCCCAGACGAAGGGCTACGCGCACCTCACGCTGCTCGCGGAGACGAACGAGGGCTACGGGAACCTGATCCGGCTCGCCTCGGCCGGCTTCCTGCAGGGCTACTACTACAAGCCGCGCGTCGACTGGGGCCTCCTCGAGCAGCACGCCTCCGGCGTGATCGCCCTCTCCGGCTGCCTGTCCGGCCGCGTCTGCAAGGCGCTCGAGGAGAACCGCCCGACCGACGCGGCGGCCGACCTCGACCGGCTCGCGCAGATCTTCGGGCGCGAGTCGACCTACGTCGAGCTCCAGAACGCCGGTCTCGCGGAGCAGGCGCGCATCAACCCCCAGCTCGTGCGGCTCGCCGGCGAGGCGGGTCTGCCGCTCGTCGGTACCGGGGACGTGCACTACCTCCTGCACGAGGACGCGCGCGCGCACGAGGCGCTGCTCTGCATCCAGTCGGGCGACTCGCTCAAGAACCCGAGCCACTGGCGCTTCGACACCGACCAGTTCTTCTTCAAGACACCCGAGGAGATGGCGCTCGACTTCCCGGGCCAGGAGGCGGCGCTGCGCAGGACGCTCGAGATCGCCGAGCGCTGCAACATCTCGATGGAGCTCGGGCGGATCCTGCTGCCGGAGTACCCGACGCCCGGCGGCCGCGACGCGTTCGACTACCTCGTCGAGCTGTGCGAGAAGGGTCTCGAGCGGCGGTACGAGCGGGTGACCGAGGAGCTGCGGGAGCGCCTGCGCTTCGAGCTCAAGACGATCAAGGAGATGGGCTTCGCGGACTACTTCCTCATCGTCTGGGACTTCATCCACTTCGCCAGGCAGAACGGCATCAGCGTCGGCCCGGGCCGCGGCTCCTCGGCGGGCTCGCTCGCGGCCTACTCGCTCCAGATCACGGACGTGGACCCCATGCGCTACGGGCTGCTCTTCGAGCGCTTCCTCAACCCCGCCCGCAAGGACCTCCCCGACATGGACATCGACTTCTCGGTCGCCGGACGGGATCGGGTGATCAACTACGTGGCCGAGAAGTACGGCCGCGAGCGGGTGGCGCAGATCATCACGTTCGGGACGATGGCCGCCCGGGCCGCCGTCCGGGACGCGGGGCGCGTGCTCGAGGTGCCCTACGGGGTCGTCGACAAGATCGCGAAGACGATTCCCGAGGGCCCGGGGCAGAGCCTGGGCGCCTGCCTCAAGCCCGGCCAGGAGCTGAAGGGGCTCTACGACTCCGATCCGGTCGCGCGGGAGATCGTCGATCTCGCGAGGCCGCTCGAGGGGCTCGTCCGCCAGGACTCGATCCACGCGGCGGGCGTCGTGATCGGCGCGCAGCCGCTGATCGAGGTCGTCCCGCTGCAGCAGAAGGGGTCGGACCAGGAGATCGTGACGCAGTTCGGCATGTGGGACGTCGTCGACCTCGGCCTGCTGAAGATCGACTTCCTCGGCCTGCGCAACCTCGACGTGATCGACAAGACCGTCGAGCTCGTCGGCGGCCTCGACATCGCGGCGATCCCGCTCGACGACCGCAAGACCTACGCGATGCTCGCGCGCGGAGACTCGACCGGCGTCTTCCAGTTCGAGTCATCGGGCATGCGCGAGGCACTGCGGCAGGTGAAGCCGACCGAGTTCGAGGACCTCGTCGCGCTCGTCGCCCTCTACAGGCCCGGCCCGATGGGCTACATCCCGGGCTACGCGCGGCGCAAGAACGGCCAGGAGCCCGTCACGTTCATCGACGAGCGGCTCCGCCCGCTCACGGGTGGGACCTACGGCATCTGCATCTTCCAGGAGCAGTACATGCAGATCGCGAAGGAGCTCGCCGGCTTCTCACCGGCCGAGGCCGAGACGCTGCGCAAGGCGATCGGCAAGAAGATCCACGCCCTGATGGCCTCCCTCAAGGAGAAGTTCCTGGAGGGGTGCGCGGGCAACGACGTGCCGCCGGGCGTCGCCCAGCAGCTCTGGAAGGACATGGAGCAGTCCCAGGACTACTCGTTCAACAAGGCTCACGCGGCCTGCTACGCGCTGATCGCCTATCGCACGGCGTGGCTGAAGGCGAACCACGCCAGGGAGTACATGGCAGCGCTGATCTCCTCGGTCATGAACACGAAGGATCGTGTGCCGTTCTACGTCAACGCCTGCGACGAGCTCGGGATCGAGGTGCTCCCACCCGACGTGAACGAGTCGGAATGCGACTTCGCGGTCGTCGAGGGCAAGATCCGGTTCGGCCTGAACGCCGTGAAGAACGTCGGCGACTCCGCGGCGCGGGCGATCATCCGCGCGCGGGGCGAGGGCGGGCGCTACTCGTCGATCTGGGACTTCACCGAGCGGGTCGACCTGCAGATCGTGAACAAGCGCTCGCTGGAGTCGCTCGTCAAATGCGGCGCGCTCGACTCGACCGGGGCACCGCGGCGGGGGATGCTGGATCTGCTCGAGCAGGCGCTCGCCTGGGGCCAGAAGCAGCAGGCGGACCGACTGGCCGGTCAGGGCTCGATCTTCGACGTCGGCTTCGACGACGCAGCCGGCCCCGCCGCCGAGCGCCCGCGCCACCATCCCTCCGTGCCGCCCGGCGAGCTCGAGAAGAACGAGCTCTTGCGCCTCGAGAAGGAGACGCTCGGCCTCTACGTGTCCGAGCACCCGCTGCACGGCATCCGCGAGGCCCTGCGGCGGCGCGCCGACTGCGGCCTCGCCGAGCTCGAGCGCCGGCGCGACGGGGAGGTCGTCGTCGTCGGCGGCATCGTCGGAGCGGTGAAGCAGCTGACGACCAAGCGCGGCGAGCAGATGGTCTTCCTGCGCCTCGACGACCTCACCGGCAGCAGCGAGGTCGTGGTCTTCAGCTCGGTCCACGCCGTCGCGCGCGAGCTCTGCACCGCCGATCGGATCCTCGTCGTCAAGGGCCGGGTCGACCACAAGCAGGAGGGCGAGACGAAGCTGATCGCCCTCGAGGTCTCGCCGTTCGAGGCGGCGCCCGAGCGCAGGGAGCTGCGGCTGAGGATCGACGCGGCGCAGGCCCCGGCCGGAGTCATCAGGGAGCTCGCGGTGCTCCTGCGGGAGTTCCCGGGCGACGCGCCGGTCTACGTGGCAGTCCAGATGTCGGCGGGCTCGCGGCTGCTCGAGTTCGGGCCCGGCTACCGCGTCCAGCCGACCTCCGACCTCTACGCCGAGCTGAAGTCGCTCCTCGGCGAGGCCGCCGTCACGTAGGGGGCTACAGCGTCTCGGGCGCGAGGCGCTGGGCGAGTGCCGTCAGCACCTTGCCCTGGATCGAGGGCGACTCGCGCATGAGCATGCGGAAGTCGCGGTCGACGATCACGAGCACGCTCACCGGCGAGACGGCCGTCACCGTGGCCGAGCGGGGCGTGTCGGCGACGAGCGCGATCTCGCCGAAGAAGTCGCCGTCCCCGAGCGCCGCCACCTTGCGACCCTTGCGGCGCACCTCCACGGCTCCCTGCACGAGCGCGAAGAACTCGCGGCCACGCTCCCCCTCCGTGATCAACGCGGTTCCTTTCGGGAGCTGGAGCTCGTCCGTGATCGAGGCGATCTTCTGCAGCTCCCGCTTCGAGCAGCCCTCGAACAGCGGCGACCGCTTCAAGAGCTCGATCTTCGCGTTCTTGTGCAGCACGTCCAACCGTGAGCTTAACCCGCGGGCCCGCGCGAGGGGAACCGTCGGCGCGGGGACGGTGTAGAGGCTTCGGTGGAGGGCCGCCCACCCGATGAGAACGAGCTCGTCGACCGCGCTCGGCGCGGTGACGTGCATGCCTACGAGGAGATCGTGCGCAGCTACGAGGGAATCGCCTTCCGCACCGCCCACCTGGTCGCCGGCAACGCCGCCGACGCGGAGGAAGCTGCCCAGGATGCCTTCCTGAAGGCCTACCGGGCGCTCGGACGCTTCCGCCCGGGCGCCCCGTTCCGTCCGTGGCTGCTCGAGATCGTCGGCAACGAGGCTCGCAACCGCCGCCGGTCGGCGGGCCGGCGCGACCGACTCGCGCTGCGAAGCGCGGGCGAGAGCCGTCCGGGGGACGCGGCCCCGTCCCCCGAGGCGGCCCTGCTCGAGGGCGAGCGGCGCGCGAGGCTCCTCGCGGTGGTCGGCGAGCTGCGCGAGGAAGAGCGCCTCGTGGTCGGCCTGCGCTTCTTCCTCGACCTCTCGGAGGCCGACACGGCGGCTGCGCTCGGCGTTCGTCCCGGCACCGTCAAGTCACGGCTCTCCCGGGCGCTCGAGCGACTGCGCGCGCTGCTGGAGGAGCCGGATGCCTGAGCTCGAGCGCTCTCTGCGCGAGCTCGGGGGCGAGCTGGCCTATCCAGACGTGCCGGACCTGGCGGCCGCAGTGGCGGCGCGCCTCGAGGCGGAGCCGCCACGACGCACGCTCTCCCACTCGCGGCGGCGGCTCGCCCTCGCACTCGTCGCCCTCGTCGCGCTCGCGCTCGCCGGCGCCCTGGCGGTGCCCGCGGCGCGCACGGCCATTCTCGAGCTGCTCGGGCTCGAGGGGGCGACGATCGAGCGCGTCGACCGGCTCCCAGCCGTCAGTCCTCCGGGCAACCTCGCGCTCGGACGGATCGTCTCCCTCGCCGAGGCTCGCCGCCTGGCGGGCTTCCGGCTGCTCGTGCCGGCGAGGCCCGGCTACGGCGAGCCGGACGAGGTACGCCTGAGCGACGTCGTACCGGGCGGCCTCGTCTCGCTCCTCTACGGGCGGAAGGATGCCGTGCGCCTGCTCGTGACCGAGTTCGTCGGCCTCTCCGAGCCTGCGCTGATCCGCAAGACGCTCGGCCCGGGGACGGCAGTGGAGCCGGTTCGCGTGCGCAGCGGAAGGGGCTACTGGATCCAGGGTCGAGTCCACGTCGTGCTCTTTCGCGACGCCTCGGGGGAGGTGCGCGACGACACCTCGCGCCTGGCGGCGAACGTCCTCCTGCTCCAGCGCGGCCGGCTCCTCGTGCGGCTCGAGGGGAAGCTCTCCCGCGCCGAGGCCGTCGCGATCGCCGAGTCGCTGCGCTGAGCGCGGGCGGAACCGGAGGCCGCCTGCCGGTGTAGGTGCCTCGAGCAGGAACCCCGAGAGAAGGAGGCACGCATGCGCACCTCGATCACCGCAACGCTCGCCGTCGCCGCCGCGCTCTGGCTCGTCGGAGGCGCCGGCGCGGGCGGCTGGGCGACGGTCGGCGTCTCGCCACAGCCGGAAGACGACGCGCAGGCCGGGGCGGTGTGGACACCGACGCTCACGGTGCTCCAGCACGGGCGGACCCCGCTCGACGGCGTGCACCCGACGGTCATGCTGAGCAACGGCAAGGGTCGGCTGGAGACGTTCGCGGCCACGCCGACCGGAAAGCCCGGCACGTACGCCGCGCGCGTGCGGTTCGCAAGCTCCGGCACCTGGAGCGTCCGTGTGAACGACGGCTTCGGCCGCGAGCACGGCTTTCCCGACGTCACGATCGGCGCCGCCGAGACCTCGAGCTCTTCGGCCCTGCGCCTGCCGGTCGCGCTCGGCGCCCTGCTCGCCATCGCGCTCGGCTCGACGCTCCTCCTGCGCCGTCGCCGGCAGCAAGGCCGGCTCGTCGCCTCCGGCGTCCGCTAGCTCGGAGCACTGATATCAGGCCATCCGTCGAGGCCAGTACAGTCAGCCAGGTATGCCCCAGTGGCTCACCTGGCTGGCGCTCGTCGTTCTCGCCTGGTGCCTGCTCGCGCTCGTCGCCGGACTCGGCTTCGGGCGCCTGCTGCGTGCGGCGACGCAGGAGCGCTCCAGGGTGCAAGGGTGGCGTTAGGGCTCTGTTAAATCGCTGAATCCCCCGGTATGGCGAAATCCGAGCTGCTCGTTCGACCGAATGAGACAGTGACATTTGACAGAAGAGGGGATATGGCTGCGGCACCTGTATACGAAGAGACCGAGTTGGATCGGATCGAGAGCTGGCGGATGGCGGCGCTCGAGCGGGCCGGCTACCCGGGGGAGCTCGCCGAGCAGCTCGCCCGCCGGCACGACGTCGATCTCCACACCGCGATCCAGCTGCTCGAGCGCGGCTGCTCGCCCGAGCTCGCGCTTCGCATCCTGAGCTGAACGCCCGCCGGGCCCCCGCCCGGCGCGCGCCTCTTCGACTCCCGCGGGCATGCCGTCGACCGGACGGGCCGCGGCGCCGCCTGCCCCGTCGTGCAGAATCCCGCTCGTGTGGCCCGTCGCCTCGATCCCCTCGCCCTCGAGCGGCGAGCTGTCGCTCGGACCGCTCTCGATCCACCTCTACGGGCTGACGCTCCTCGCGGCCATCGCCGCCTGCGTCGTCCTCACCGGCGTGCGCTGGCGGCGGCTCGGCGGTGACTGGGACCTCATCCTGCAGGTCGCGGTCTGGGGAGTCGCGGCGGGCATCGTCGGCGCGCGCCTCTACCACGTCGTCACGAGCTGGAGCGAGGTGCCGGAGCCGAAGTGGCGCGGCGTCTTCGCCGTCTGGGAGGGCGGGCTCGGGGTGTGGGGCGGGATCGCGCTCGGCGTGCTCGTCGGCGCGGTCGTCGTGCGGCGGGCCGGCCAGAGCGTGCGACTGATGATGGACGCGGTCGCGCCGGGGCTCCTGCTCGCCCAGGCGATCGGGCGGATCGGCAACTGGTGGAATCAGGAGCTCTTCGGCCGCCCGAGCGACCTGCCGTGGGCGCTCGAGATCGACCCCGTGAACCGGCCGACCGCATACGTGCAGAACGCCACCTTCCATCCCACGTTCCTGTACGAGCTGGTCTACAACCTCGCGGGCGTGGCCGTCCTGCTCTGGGTCGGCTCGCGCTTCCGGATCCGTCCGCCGGCGCTCTTCGCCCTCTACGTCGCGATCTACACGTTCGGCCGCTTCTTCGAGGAGCTCCTGCGGATCGACCCCTCGCACGAGCTCGGGCCGCTCCGGCTGAACGCCTGGGTCTCGATCGTCGTCTTCCTCGCCTCGGCCGGGTTCTTCGTCTGGTGGCAGTACCTCCGGCGCTCGAGCGAGGATCAGCCGCGCGCGCCGGACCGGCCGACGATGGCGATCCCCCGGGGTCGCGTCCGTCCCTCGCGTTAGCCTCCCGGGCGCATGGTCGTCCACGAGCTCGACCTCGACCTCGACGCCTTCGAGGGGCCTTTCGACCTGCTTCTGACCCTCGTGCTGAGGGAGGAGCTCGACCTCGCCGACGTCGACGTCGCCCGGATCGTGCTCGCCTTCGTCGAGCGTCTGGCCGAGCGCCGCGAGCTCGATCTCGAGGCCTGCGGGGAGTTTCTCGTCCTCACGTCGGCCCTGCTCGAGCTGAAGGCGCGCGGGCTCTTCGGCGACGAGGAGGCCGACCTCGCCGACCTCGAGCCCGAGGAGGCTGCGGAGGAGCTGGCCCGCCGCCTCGCCGAGTACCGGCGGATCAAGGAGGCGGCCGCCTGGCTGTCCGAGCGGCTCGATCGGGAGGCGGATCGGTTCTTCCGTCTCGGCGCCTCGCCACTCGCGCCGGAGCCGGCGCGCCGGCTGGCGGCGCAGGAGCCGGAGACGCTGCGGCGAGCGCTGCGGAGGCTCGCGGTCGAGCCTCCCGCCGTCTCGCTCGCCCACCTCGAGCTGCGCTTCCCGCCCGTCGAGCGCTTCGTCGAGCGCTTCCGGGCACTGCTCGAGCGGCGTGATCGCTTCGTCTTCGACACGGAGGTGGCCGGGCTGACGCGCGTCGAGCAAGCTGTCGCACTGCTCGCCCTGCTCGAGCTGCGCAAGGCGGGCTCGATCGCGCTCGCGCAGGCCGCCCCGTTCGCGCCCATCCAGGTCGCCAGGAGCGAAGAGGAAACGCGCACCCACGACGAAAGGAGGGTCTCTCGATGGAACGCCCGCTCCGCCTGATCGCGACCAACCCGCTCGACCGGCTCGCCCGCACGCTCGAGGCGCTACTCGTCGTCGCGGCCCAGCCGCTTCCCACCGAGGAGCTGGCCGCTGCCGCGAACGACGACGTCGAGCGCGTGGAGACCGCGCTCGGACTGCTCGGAGAGCGCTACCGCGAGGGCCGCAGCGGGATCGTCCTCGAGCACGTCGCGGGTGGGTACGCGTTCCGGGCTGCGCGCGAGGCGGCGGAGGCCTGCGGGCGGCTGTTCGAGCGACCGGTGCAGCGGGGGCTCTCGCCGGCGGCGCTCGAGACGCTCGCGATCGTGGCCTACCTCGGTCCGTGCACGCGGCCCGCGATCGCGCGGATCCGCGGCGTCGCGGCCGACTCGGCAGTGGCCGGGCTGCTCGAGCGGGGGCTGATCGCCGAGGCCGGTCGCGAGGAGGAGCCGGGGGGAGCCGTGCGCTACCGCACGACTGCGCTGTTCGAGCGGGTCTTCGGGCTCGAGAGCCTCTCGCAGCTTCCGCGCGTCGACGAGCTCGGCGCCGACGAGGACGAGCTGCGCGAGCGCCTGCACGCGGTCGCCGACAAGCGGCCCGCGTAGGAACTCCGCGGCTCGGGCGCTACAGGCGGCGGACGATCGCCTCGGCCTCCTCGCGCGTGAACGCGCGGAGGGTTTCCGAGTGCTCTGCGCCGAAGCGCTGCAGGCGCATCAGGATCTCGACCGCTGTCTCGTCGTCGGGGGCCTCGAAGATCTCGACGACGTCGTAGCGGCCGAGGGTGACGAAGACGGCAGTCAGCTTGCCGCCGGCCTCCTCGATCAGCCGCTCGCCCTCCTCGACCCGCTCCCGCCACCCGGGAAGACCGGCGAGTCCCTGGCTCGTCCAGCGCATGAGCGAGATGTAGTGCGGCACGGCGCCATCATCGCCCGTTCCGTGGGCGGTCGCGCGAGCTACTCGAAGAAGGTGAGCACGGCGAGGATGACGTAGAGGGCGACGAGCGCCCAGCCCTCGAACGCGACCGCCTGACCGTCGCCCGTGACCTGCCAGACGGCGATCGCCATGATCACGAGCGCGCCGATGTAGACCGGCCCGACGACGAAGGTCAGCCGCGCGTCGAAGAAGAGCGAGAGCAGCACGAGCGCCGGGAACAGGAAGACGGCGATCTGCGCGACCGAGTTCTTCACGACCGAGACCGCGAGATCCGACTTGCCCTTCGCGGCGAGGACGACGCCGACCACGTTCTCGACGGCGTTGCCGGCGATGGCCACGATCACGAGCCCCGTGAACGCCTTCGAGATCCCGAGCGCCTTCACGGCGGGGTCGAGCGCCTCGACGAAGAAGTCCGAGACGAGCGCGGCCCCGACCCCACTCGCCGCGAGCAGGGCGATCGCGAGCTTGAAGGGCAGCGTGGCGTGCGAGGCCTCCTCGAGCGCGGGCTCCGCGATCTCCGGGCTCCTCAGGTAGGAGGTGAGCCACACCGCGTAGACGCCGAGGAGGCAGACGGCCCCGATCGCCGAGATCTCGACCTGGTGGCGGCTCGCGCGGTCGCCGACGGTGTCGGACAGGCCGAGCAGGACGATGATGAAGACTGCGAGCAGGAGGAGCGTGGCCGTGTCGTTCGGCAGTCGTGGGTGGAAGCGCATGACGCCGTCCGGGGCCTTCCACGAGCCGGCCACGATCGCGAGCCCGAGCACGAAGAGCGCGTTCGCGAACAGCGAGCCGAGGATCGACGTCTGCGCGACGACCACCTCGCCGGCGGCGAGCGCGAAGAGCACGATGAAGAGCTCGGGCAGGTTGCCGAGCGTCGACTGCAGCACGCCCGTCGTCGCCGGCCCGAAGCGCTCGCCGATCGACTCGGTGGCGACGGAGATGACCCAGGCGAGGCCGCCGAGGGCGGCTGCGCCGGTCAGGAAGACGACGACGGGGTCGGCGCCCGCGAAGCGCAGGACGATCACGGCGGCGGCGAGCGCGAACGTGACGGCGAGCACGGCATACCGGCGAGCAGAGCCGCGCGGCTTCCCGCTGGCGCCCCTCGCCGTCATGGTGCCGAAGCCCGTCGCGTCCCCATCCAGGCGCGAATAATGACGCGGTGCGACTCAACGCGTACCTGGCACGCGCCGGAGTCGCCTCGCGCCGCGGCGCCGACGTCCTGATCTCCTCGGGGCGGGTGCGCGTCAACGGGGAGCCCGCGCGCCTCGACCTCTTCGTCGAGCCCGGCGATCGCGTCGAGGTGGACGGCCGGCGAGTCGAGGCGCAACCGCTCGTCCACCTCCTCCTGCACAAGCCCGCCGGGGTCGTCACGACCGCCAGCGATCCCCACGGACGTCCCACTGTCGTCGAGCTCGTCCCGCCGCAGCCCCGCGTCGTCCCCGTCGGCCGCCTCGACGTCGATACGACGGGCGCGCTCCTGCTGACGAACGACGGGCAACTCGCGCACCGCCTCGCCCACCCGCGATACGGCGTCGAGAAGGTGTATCGCGCCGAGGTGGAGGGCGTTCCGGACGACGAGGCGCTCCGCCGGCTCGCTGCGGGCGTCCTGCTCGAGGACGGCCCCTCGGCGCCCGCGCGCGCCCGCCGGCTCGCGCCGGGCACCCTCGAGCTCACGCTGCACGAGGGCCGAAAGCACCAGGTCAAGCGGATGTGCGCGGCGGTCGGTCACCCTGTCCGGCGCCTGCACCGCTCGGGCTACGCCGGGCTCACGCTCGGTCGCCTCGCCCCCGGCGAGTGGCGCCCACTCACCGATCGCGAGGTGGTGGCGCTGCGCCGGGAGCC
>JACCZA010000188.1 GCA_013696185.1 Actinomycetota bacterium | reverse complement strand
CACTCGACCGGCACGTCGAGCAGCCCCTCGTAGCGCTCCTCGACGAAGTCCGCCACCTCGTCGCCGAGCACCGCCGTGGGGACGCTCACGCCACCTTCCCACGCGAGGCGGCAGAGGCCGATCGCCGCCCGGCGGAGGCCGTGCGGGTCTCTGGAGCCGCTCGGCCGCTGCCCGAGGCCGAAGGCGATGCGCAGCGCGTCGATCTTGTCCGCGGCCGCGAGCAGCCGCCCGGCCTCCGTCTCGGGCAGCGGGCCTCCCGCGGCATCGGGCAGGTACTGCTCGTCGAGGGCAGCGCACACCGCCTCCGGCTGCCCGGCGAGCCGCGCGTAGAGCGCGCCGACGTGGCCCTCGAGCTCGGGGAACTCGCGCACGAGCTCTGCCGCCTGGTCGGCCTTCGCGAGGCGCGCCGCCTGGACGGCCTCCTCCCCCCCGCCGAGCTCCGAGACGAGCGCGACGAGCCGCTCCGTCTTGTCCGCGTAGCTCCCGGCGCCCGCCACGAAGGTGATCGCAGGCAGGCGCGCGAGCAGCCCGTCGATCCCGACGGCGAGATCGCGCTCGTAGGTGAACGCCGCGTCGTCGAGTCGCCCCTCGAGCACGCGCTCGTTCCCCGCCCGGACGACCTCCGGGTCGCCCCCGTTCGCCACGAAGGCGAAGCGGTTGCCCGGCAGCGGGAAGTAGCGCTGGTGCGACTGCATCGCCGTCACGACGACGCGCTCGGGCAGCTCGCGGAAGCGCTCGGCGTAGCTTCCCTCCTGCACGCGCGGGCTCTCCACGAGGTGGACCACCTCCCGCAGGACGCCGGCCGGATCGCTCCACTCACCCGTCGCGTCCAGCGCCTCGATGATGCGACGCCGCCGCTCGGCCGAGTCGGGCTCCACGCCGGCTGCCCTCAGCGTCTCGAGGTAGGCGCGCGCAGTCGGCACCTCGACGGCGCCGCTCGTGAAGCGATGGCCGTAGGTGTGGCCGCCCGCCGTGAGACCCGCGAGCTCGACGGGAATCGTCTCGGCGTCGAGCTTCGCGCAGAGCCAGCGCACCGGCCGCGAGAACCGCAGGCCGCCGTCGTCCCAGCGCATCGACTTGCCGAACGAGAGGCCCCGGACGAACGCCGCGAGCCGTCCCGGCAGCGTCGCGACGATCGATTCCCCCCGCACGGTCGCCCAGAGGTGGCCCTCGCTGCGCTCGAGCTCACAGACGGGGACGCCCTGCCCGCGCGCGAACCCCTCCGCAGCCTTCGTCGGTCGGCCCTCGTCGTCGAAGGCGATGCGCTCGGCCGGACCCCGGCGCCGCTCGTCGGGCGCCCGCTCGAGCAGCTCGGCCACGAGCACCGCGAGCCGCCGCGGACCGACGTACAGCCCGGAGGGCTCGGTGCCGAGGTGCCTGCGACAGAGCTCCGGCAGCTGGAGCGTCGCCTCGCGGCAGGCCGAGGCCGGCAGCTCCTCGCAGCCGATCTCAAACAGGAGCGTCGGCACGGGCCTCCCGCTCGACGAAGAGCTGCGCCACGCGGCGCGCGAGCGTGCGGACGCGGCCGATGTAGGCGGCTCGCTCGGTGGCCGAGATCGCCCCGCGCGCGTCCAGCAGATTGAAGGTGTGCGAGCACTTGAGGGTCGCGTCGTACGCCGGCAAGGGCAGCTCACGGCCGAGCAGGAGGTCGCACTCCTCCTCGTACTCGGCGAAGCGGCGCGTGAGCACCTCGACCGGCGCGTGCTCGAAGTTGTAGGCCGAGAACTGCCGCTCGTTCTCGCGGTAGACGTCCCCCCAGGACATGCCGGGTGCCCACGCCAGGTCGTAGACGCTGCGCACGTCTTGCAGGGAGAGCCCGAGCCGCTCGAGGCCGTAGGTGAGCTCGGCCGGGACGAGGCCGAGCTCGAGCCCGCCGAGCTGCTGGAAATAGGTGAACTGCGTCACCTCCAGGCCGTCGATCCACACCTCCCAGCCGAGACCCCAGGCGCCGAGCGTCGGGCCCTCCCAGTCGTCCTCGACGAGGCGGACGTCGTGCCGGCGGAGATCGATCCCGATCGCCTCGAGCGAGCCGAAGTAGAGGTCGACCACGTCCGCCGGCGCGGGCTTCAGCACGACCTGGTACTGGAAGTACTGCTGGAAGCGGTACGGGTTCTCCCCGTAGCGCCCGTCGGTCGGCCGGATCACGGGCTCCACATAGGCGGTCCGCCACGGCTTCGGGCCGAGGGAGCGCAGGAACGTGGCGGGATTGAAGGTGCCTGCCCCGACCTCCGTGTGGTAGGGCTGCATCAAGACGCAGTCCCGCTCGGCCCAGTAGGCCTGCAGGCGGGCGATCATCGTCTGGAAGTCGACCGCCGCCACGGGCGGAGATCCTACTCGCGTGCCCGGAGGCGCCCGGCCGGCCTCAGCGCTCCTCCAGGCGGGGTGTGTAGTCGAAGTCGGACACCTTCCAACCTCCGTCCCGCCTCCGCAGCCAGACCCGGAAGCGGGCGGTCGTGACGAGCGTCTTGCCCTCGCTCCGCCACGGCTTCAAGCCGACCAGCCGGTACACGATGCAGTTCCTGCCGCCCGGCCCCGAGAAGACCGGAAACGCCTTCTGACAGTTCGCGCGCGAGCCCCCCGGGCCCTCGACCGTCTGGATGCCGTCGCGCAGCAGGTAGGCGTGCCAGATCGGCAGGCGCCGCTCCATCCCCGGCGCGGCGTGCGCGGAAGCGGCCCCGAGATCCCCGTCGGCCACGAGCGCGCGCACGAACGCGTCGGCCTCGTCGCGGGCCGCCTGCGGCGGCAACTCGTCCGAGCCGCCGCAGCCTGCGAGCGCGAGCAGGAGGATCGTGCCGACGGCGGCTACTGCCTGAGGCACCTTGCGAGGGCC
>JACCZA010000218.1 GCA_013696185.1 Actinomycetota bacterium | reverse complement strand
GCGCGAAGGCGAAGGGGACGAAGCCGGCCAGGCGTCGCGACTGGGAGAGCGAGACGGCGTCCGAGAGCCTGGTGAACAGCTCGGGCTCGAGCAGCGGCACGAGCACGGCGACCGAGCCGCCGAGCACCCAGGCCGACCAGCGCTGCCGCCCCGCCAGGAGCGCGAGCGGGACGAGGGCGAGCGCGGCGACGGCGACGGCTCCGCCGCGCGAGACGACCTCCGGCGCCAGGCGATAGCTCCCTCCGCCGAGCAGCTCGAGCTGCGAGCCGTAGCGGGCGAGCGCCCGCTCGAGCTCGTCCGCGCCGGGGCTGTACGAGGCGGTCTCGCGGACGATCGGCAGGAGCCAGAGCAGGACGGCCCCGGTCGGGACGAGGAGGGCCGCCAGCGCGGCGGCGAGCCTCGTCGCCTCCACGCGCTCGACAAAGGCCCGCACGACCAGGAAGCCGCCGAGCGGCAGCGCGACGAAGAGCGCGTAGGTCGGGTGGACGAGCGCGAGCGAGAGCCCGGCCGCAGAGACCGAGGCGAGCAGGCCCGCCGACGGCGCCTCGATCGCCGCGAAGACGAGGGCCAGCACCGCGGGCACGAGCAGCTGGCGGGCGGCGGTCGCGGGGAGCGCGAGCGACGTGAAGGCACCGCCGTTGCCGGGTGCGAGCGCGATGAGAGCGACGTTCCCGGCGAGGGTCGCCGCGCCGAGCCAGGCCGAGCGGAAGAGCGCCCACCCTGCCTCGAAGACGACGAGGCAGGCAAACGGCGCGAGCACGCTCGGCAGGTGCAAGACGACGAGCTCGGGATCGACACCGGCGAGCTTCGACACGAGGGCGAGGAAGCCGTGCCAGAGCGGGAAGGCGTACCCGGGGTGGAGCCCGCCGTCGGCGAACTCCGACACGCGCGCGAGCGAGAGGTCGTCGAAGGCGAGCAGCTTGCGCACCCGCGCGAGGTGGAAGAGGCCGTCCCCGTCCACGAAGCCGGCCACCCGCCAGAGAGCGAGCCCGAGGAGGGCACCCGCGAGGAAGACGAGGCGGCTCCCGGGCGCCCGTGCGCGCACCTCGCGCCCGCGCCCGAGCGCAAGGGCCGCCACCGAGACGAGCCCGAGCAGGATCAGCGTGAAGGTGAGCGAGCGGCCGAGCGCGAAGGTGAGAGCCAGCGCTCCCGTCAGCACTGCGAGCGTCCACGCGAGCGTGGCCGAGGCGGCGCGCCGGCCGAGTGCCTCGGCGACGAGCGCCCCCGGCAGGAGGACGACGACGATCGCCGCCGCGAGGCGGAAGTACGTGCCCGGGCCCACGTCCGGGACGAGCCGGGCGAGCGCGAGGTCGGCGAGCGCCGCGAGGGCGAGGGCGAGCCGCAGGATCACCGCAGGAGCTCGGCGGCCCGGGCCGAGCCGAGCCAGCGCGCCGCGTCGCGGTACGTCGCCCCGCGCGTTCCCGGAAAGACTCCTCCGCGCAGGACGAGAGCGGCGCGGAGCAGCAGGCGCGCCCGCTCGGCCTCCGCAGCGCCGCGGTGCTTGGCGAGGAAGCGGAGGTGGCCGCGCACCTGCTCGCGGAACAGCCGCCCGGCGTGCGAGGCGCCGCCGACGTGCACGACCTCCGCGCCCGGGAAGAAGAGCACCTGCCAGCCCGCCTGCCGGAAGCGGTAGCACCAGTCGGTCTCCTCGCTGAAGAGGAAGAAGGACTCGTCGAGCGGCCCCACCTCGTCGACGGCCTCGCGGCGGACGAGCATGCACGCGCCCATCAGGAACTCCGCCTCGCATGGGGTGTCGTGCGCGAACCCGGCGGCGTAGAAGGCGTTCAGCGCCCGCGAGCGCGGCGCGAGCTTGCGCAGGAAGAGGTACTCGGTCGCGAGACGCCACAGCGTCGGGAAGCCGCGCACCGAGCGCTGCAGCGAGCCGTCGAGGCTCAGCAGCCGCGGGCCCACGTAGGCGGCTCGCGGGTGCTCGCCGGCGAACGCGACGAGGTGCTCGACCGCGTCGCCGAGCACCCACGCGTCGGCGTTCAGGACGAGCGCGTAGCGGCTGTCCGACGCCGCGAGGCCCGCGTTCCAGCCGGCGGCGAGGCCCCGGTTCTCCCGCTCGAGCAGGGTCGCCTGCGGGAATCGCGTGCGGACGAGCTCGACCGTCCCGTCCGTCGAGCCGTGGTCGACCACGATCGTCGGATAGCCGCGCACGCTCTCGAGGCAGCGCTCGAGCCACGGCAGCGCGTCGAGCGTGACGACGACGACCGAGACCTGCTGCTGCCCGCCGCTAGCCATGCGGGACGCTCGGCCTCGGCGCCCCGCGGAGGCCCTCCCAGCCGAGGATCGCGAGCCCGGGCAGCGCGAGCGCGAGCGTCACGACGAAGAAGAGGAACCCCGCTGCGAACGCCTGATCGGCGCCGATGCCGACCGTGCCGAGGAAGCTGACGAAGAAGGCCTCGCGCACCGCCAGCCCGTTGACGGTGAACGGGACGAGGATGACGAGGAAGAAGAGCGGCCCCATCACGTAGTAGACGCGAGGCGAGAGCTCGATGCCGGCCGCGCGGCCGGCGAGCCAGATCGAGAGCACGCGCACCGCCTGCACCGCGAGCGTGAACGCGCAGACGAACGCGAGCAGGCGGCCGTGCGAGCGGTAGGCGTGGATCCCCTCGTAGAGCGCGCGCAGCGGCCGCTCGAGCCGCAGGCGCCGCAGAGCCGGCACCGTCCACGCGAGCGGCGTCCGTGCCGCGCGCGAGAAGAAGCCGAACGCGAGCACGACGGTGCCGAGGACGAAGGCGAGCTCGACCCAGAGGTAGGCGCCCACGTCGTAGTGCCCGACGGCAAGCGCGAACCCGACGGCGGCGAGCACGAGCGTCGCCGCGCCGCCGAGCGCCCGCTCGAGCAGCACCGACCCCGCCAGCTCGCCGCCGCGCCCGGGGTGCCGGCGGCTGGCCTCGAAGATCCGCATCGCGTCGCCGCCCACCGCCGTCGGCAGGATCTGACCCGCGGTGTAGGAGACGAGGTAGGCGCGGGCGAGCCAGGGGAGCCGGTCGGCGATCCCGTGGGCGGCGAGCAGGAGCTGCCAGCGCCACGCCATCGGCAGCACCGTCCCGAGCATGATCGCGATCGCCCCCAGGAGCGGCGCCGGGCGGGCGTCCCCGACGATCGCCGCCGTCTCGCCCACGTCGATCCGCCAGAGCAGGTAGGCGGTGCAGAGGCCGGTGACGAGAAGCGTCGCGCCGACGCGGAGCGTCCGCCTCATGCAGCGGTTCGTAGCCGGCCGTGCACCCGCACGAGCGTCTCGGCGACCCGCGCGATGTCGTCCTCCGAGTGCGCCGGCGAGAGCGGGAGCGAAAGCACCTCCTCGCCTGCCCGCTCGGCCTCGGGCAGGCGTTCCTGCTCGGGGAAGTGCTCGCGGTACCAGGTCAGCCGGTGCACCGGCAGGAAGTGGACGCTCGTCGCGATGCCCTCGTCGGCGAGCTCGCGCGCGTAGACGTCGCGGCTCGCGCCCGCCCGTTCCGCGTCGATGCGGACGACGTAGAGGTGCAGCGCGTGGACGTCGCGCGGGTCGCGCACGAGCGGCTCGATGCCGTCGAGCTGATCGACCGCCTCGTCGTAGAGCGCGAACTGGGCGGCGCGCCGGGCGGCGTGCAGCTCGACCTTCGCGAGCTGCGGCAGCGCGATCGAGGCGAGGACGTCCGGGAGGTTCGTCTTGTGGCCGGGCGTCGTGACGTCGTAGCGCGCGCCGTCGGCGCGGCGCGTCAGCCGCAGGCTCCCGATCGCGTCCGCCACGTCGTCGCGATCGGTCGAGACGAGCCCGCCCTCGCCGGCCGCGACGTTCTTCGTCGCGTAAAGCGAGAAGCAGGTGGCGGCGGAGATCGTGCCGACCTTGCGCCCGCGATAGACGCTCTCGAGCGCGTGGGCCGCGTCCTCGACGAGCGGGAGCCCGAGCGCGAGCAGGGGGTCGAGATCGGCGGGCTGGCCGGCGAGGTGCACGGGCACGATCGCCTTCGTGCGCTCCCCGACGAGCGCCGCGACGTGGTCCGGGTCGATGTTGAGGTCTCGGGCCCTGACGTCGGCGAAGACCGGCGTCGCACCCGCGTGGACGATCACGTTCGCGGTCGCCGGCCACGTGATCGGCGTCGTGATCACCTCGTCGCCGGGGCCGACGCCGAGGGCGAGCAGGGAGAGGTGGAGGGCGGCCGTGCACGAGGAGAGCGCGAGCACGTGCCGGGCCCCGACGTACTCGGCGAAGCGGCGCTCCAGCTCGGCCGCCCGCGGCCCTGTCGTGAGCCAGCCGGAGCGGAGCGTCTCGACCACCGCGGCGATCTCCTCCTCGCCGATCGCGGGAGGCTGGAAACCGATCCGGCTGGTGCTAGAGGGCGAGAGCCTGGGCTGCATCGACGGTCCGGAAGCGTACGAGATCGGCCGCGGCGGCACTGCGCGCGAGCGCCTCGGCCCTCGTCGCCCCGACGGCGAGCACGGCTCCCGCCCGGTCGGCGCCGCGGCGCAGCTCCTCGAAGCGCCACCCGGGCCGACGGTAGAGGTGCACGGCGAGGACCCCCTCGGCCGCCTCCGCCGCCTCGCGGCC
>JACCZA010000199.1 GCA_013696185.1 Actinomycetota bacterium | reverse complement strand
GGCTGGGTCCGGGCGGGCTCGCCGACCAGGCGGCGGCGCGCTCCGGCAAGAGCCGCGAGGAAGTGCTCGCCTCGGTCGGCGCCGGCCGCCCGCTCGGGCGCCTCGCCGAGCCGGAGGAGATCGCCGCAGTGATCGTCTTCCTCTGCTCCGAGCGCGCCTCCTACGTGACCGGCGCCGCGTGGAGCGCGGACGGCGGAACCGTCCCGATCATCGTCTAAGGTCGAGCGATGCCGGAGCTGGTCGGACGGGTGGCGGACGCCTTCGAGACGCGGCTGCGCGCACACGAGGAGCAGTGGCTGGCGCCCGGGGCGGTGCGCTCGTACGCGACCCGCGGCCGGGCCCGGGAGGAGGCTGCCTGCGCGCTTCGCACCCCCTTCCAGCGCGACCGCGACCGCATCCTGCACTCGAAGGCGTTCCGGCGCCTGAAGGGAAAGACGCAGGTCTTCATCGACCCTGCCGGGGATCACTACCGCACGCGCATGACGCACACCCTCGAGACGACGGCGATCGCCCGGGGCGTGGCGCGCGCACTTCGGCTCAACGAGGACCTCACGGAGGCGATCGGGCTCGGGCACGACATGGGGCACCCGCCGTTCGGGCACGCGGGGGAGGCCGCGCTCGACAGCGCGCTCGACGCACGGTTCGGCCGCCGCTTCCGGCACAACGAGCAGTCGGTGCGGATCGCGGAGTCGCTCAACCTGACCGCGGAGGTGCGCGAGGGGATCCTCACGCACACGGGCGAGCGCGAGCCGCTGACGCTCGAGGGCAAGATCGTCCGCGTCGTCGATCGGGTGGCCTACATCAACCACGACATCGACGACGCCATCCGCTTCGGCATCCTCTCTCCGGGGGATCTGCCCGGGGAGGAGGTCGCGCTGCTCGGGCCGAGCGGCTCGCGACGGATCGACACGCTCGTGCACGACCTCGTCGAGACGTCCGAGCGCGCGGGCGACATCGTCCAGAGCGACCCGGTGGGGAGGGCCATGCTCGCGCTGCGCTCGTTCATGTTCGACCGCGTGTACCTCGGGCCCCACGCCCGCGGCGAGCACGAGCGCGCGCGCAACGCCGTCCAGCGGATCTTCGAGCAGCTGGCAGCCGCGGGAGACGGTGCCGACGAGATCGTCGACTTCATCTCGGGCATGACCGATCGCTTCGCGCTCGAGTACGCGGCGGGGATCCGGTAGTGGCGCGGATCAAGCAGTCCTCGGTGGACGAGGTCAAGGCGGCGGCGGACATGGTTGCCGTCGTGTCGGCCCGGACGCCCCTGCGCCGGGCGGGCGCGCGCTACACGGGCCGCTGCCCCTTCCACGAGGAGCGGACGCCGAGCTTCTCGGTCAACGCCGAGCAGAAGCTCTTCTACTGCTTCGGCTGCGGCAAGGGGGGCGACCTCCTGTCGTTCGTCCAGGAGACCGAGAGCCTCGAGTTCAGCGCGGCCATCGAGTGGCTCGGCGAGCGCTTCGGCGTGCCGCTCGAGTACGAGGAGAGCTCGGCCCGCTTCGAGGCCGACCGCGAGCGCAGCAAGCGTCTGCACGCTCTGCTCGATGCCGCCACCTCCTTCTACGAGCGCTACCTGTGGGACTCGCAGGCGGGCGGGCCGGCGCGCGACTACCTGGCGGGCAGGGGGCTGCGGGAGGAGGTGTGCCGGGAGTTTCGCCTCGGCCTCGCGCTCGGCGGCGTGACGCTCACGGCGAAGGCGCAGGAGCGCGGCTTCACCCGCTCCGAGCTGGCGGCAGCCGGGCTCGTCAACCGGTCGGGCAGCGACTACTTCGCCGGCCGCCTGATGTTCCCCCTCGCGGACGCGCGCGGCCGCATCGTCGGCTTCCAGGCGCGGAAGCTACGGGAGGACGATCCCCTGCGCGCGAAGTACGTCAACTCGCCTGAGGGCGAGCTGTTCCGCAAGGGGTCGCTGCTGTACGGACTCGACCGCGCGCGGGGCGCGATCGCGAAGCAAAGCCGGGCGTGCGTCGTCGAGGGGAACACCGACGTGCTGGCTCTGCGCCAGGCGGGCTTCGAGCCTGTCGTGGCCTCGATGGGGACGGCGCTGACCGAGCGGCAGCTGCAGGAGGTGTCCCGGCTCACGCGCCGCATCTACCTGTGCTTCGACGCCGATGCTGCCGGCGAGGCGGCCACCCTGCGCGGCATGGAGCTCGCGGCGGCGCGCGGCCTCGAGGTGCGGGTCGTCGTCCTGCCTCCCGGGCTCGACCCGGCGGACGCGGCCGAGGACTTCGGGGCGCGTCTCGCGGCGGCCGAGAGCTATCTGGCCTACCGGGTGCGGCTCGAGCTCGACCGCGCGGCCGACCGCCAGGAGGGCTTCGTGCGCGTGCGCGAGCTCCTCGCGAGCGCCGAAGACTCGCCGGAGCGCCAGGCGGCGATGCGCTTCGCCGCCGACCGGCTCGATCTGCCGAAGGACACGCTGGCCGGGCTCGCGCCGCGCGCGCGAGCGGCGACCGGGACGGTCTCGCCGAGGCTGGTGGACGCCGGCGCGCGGCTGGAGCGCGACTCGCTCGCCGGCTGCATCGCGCACCCGCGGCTCTTGCGCGTCCTCGCCGAGCTCGGCCCCGGGCACTTCGACCTCGACCTGCACCGGCGGGCGTGCGAGCAGCTCCTCGCACCCGGCTCCACCGACCCCGAGCTCGTCGGCCTGCTCGCCGAGCTCGACGCGCGCGCCGGCTCGGAGGGGATCGACGAGGAGACGGGCGAGCAGCTGCTGCTGCACCTGCGAGAGCGCGGCATCAGGCGAGAGCTCGAGACGGCGTCGGACGACCGTCTGCCCGACCTGCGCCAAGCCCTCGCGCGAGTCAGAACCGCCTTCCGCGAGCTCGCCTAGCAGCGGGACGCCGTGGTCACCGTTTTTCGCGGTGTCCGAACAGTGAGAGGGGTCGTGGGCCGGAGGGTGATTCACTCGCCCGGGAGGCCAGTCGGCTGCCCGAGCAGCGGGCTCTGCCAGGGAAGGGGGGTCCGCGGGGGGGAACCGCAGGTTTCCCCCCGCGATCAAC
>JACCZA010000197.1 GCA_013696185.1 Actinomycetota bacterium | reverse complement strand
GGCGAGCTCGAGCGCCTGCAGGTAGTGGTGGGCGAGCACCTCGGCCAGGTCCTCGACCCGCTCGCCCGCCTTGCGCTCGAGCCAAATCGCCGCCGAGCGATGTCGACGCGCACGCTCTGCCCTCGGGATCTGGCCGTAGGCGACGTCGCGAACGAGCGCGTGCCAAAACGAGTACTCGCTCTCCCCTTCCATCGAGCTCGTCCGGGCGGAGCGGACGAGCTCCTTGCGCGCAAGCTCGTGCAGCGCCAGCTCGAGCTCGCCCGCGTCACGGCCGCCGATCTCGGCCAGAGCGCCCGCCCAGAACACCTTCCCGAGCACTGCCGCGTCCTGAAGCAGGCTCTTGCGGTCCGGTGACAGCGTGTCGAGACGGGCGGCGATCAGCGCCTGCACAGTGTCTGGCAGCACGATCTGATCGGAGCCGAGACCGCGGTCTGCGAGCAGGCGCACGAACTCCTCGGCGTAGAGCGGATTGCCGCCCGCCTGCTCGAGGATCGCCCGCTCGAGCTGTGGGGTGAGAACCGTTGCGGTGACGAGGGACGAGACAAGCTCGGCCGTCTCCTGGTCCGAGAGCGGCGAGAGATTGATCGTGTGCGCGTTTCGCTGCCCGGCCCCCCAGCCCGCCCGGCGCTCGTAAAGCTCCGGCCGCGCGGTACAGAGGACGAGCAGCGGCACGCCCTGCGACCACTCGGCCAAGTACTCCAGGAAGGCGAGGAGCGCCTCGTCTGCCCAGTGCAGGTCCTCGAACACGAGCACCCTCGGCCCGGCCGCAGCCAGACCTTCGAGGTAGCGGCGCCAGGCCGTGAACAGCTCCTGCCGCTCGGCCGGCGACGCAGCCTCGACCCCGACCAACGGCGCCAGCCGCTGCAGCAGCCACTGTCGCTCGGACTCCCCCGGAGAGACGGCAGCGTCGAGCTTCGCTGCAGCGACCTCTGCCGAGTCGGATTCGAGGATGCCGGCCTCCGCCTTGACGATCTCCCCGAGCGCCCAGAAGGTGATCCCCTCGCCGTAGGGCAGACAGCGGCCCTGCCGCCAGCGAATCAGCTCAGGTTTCGCGTCGATGTAGGCGAACAGCTCCGCCACCATCCGGCTCTTGCCGACCCCCGGCTCCCCCACGACCGTCACAAGCTGCACCGAGCGCTGCTGCGCCGCCCGCTCGAAGCTGCCGATCAGAAGCGGCTTCTCGAGCTCGCGGCCCACGAACGGGGTCTTGTACTCGCGGGTGCTGTCGCTACCGAAGCGGTCGCGAACCGCCTTCGCCTGCCAAAGCGACAGCGGCTCCGCCTTCCCCTTCACGGACACCGGCGCTAGCGGCTCGTACTCGAATACGTGACTCGTCGTCCGATACGTTTGCTCGCCGACCGCGACCCCGTTCACGGGCGCCGCACTCTGAATGCGAGCGGCCGTGTTGACGACGTCGCCTATGACGAGCCCCTCCCCCTGCTCCGGACGAGCTCCGAGTGCCACCACCGCCTCGCCCGTGTTGATCCCAACCCGCACCTGCAGCTCGAGATCGGGATCGGCCTCGTTCAGCTCCGCGATCGCTTCCAGGATCCCGAGCCCCGCCCGAACCGCCCGCTCGACGTCGTCCTCGTGCGCCACCGGGGCGCCGAACGCAGCCATGACCGCGTCACCGACGAATTTCTCGACCGTGCCGCCGTAGCGCTCGATCTCCTGGCGCAGGCGGGCATGGTAGGGACGGATGCGGGCGCGCACGTCCTCCGGGTCCTGCCGCTCGGAGGCAGCGGTGAAGCCGACCAGGTCGCAGAAGAGGACGGAGACGATCTTCCGCTCCTCGAGCGCGGGTAGCGGCGGCTGCTCGGCAAGCGGCGCCCTGCAGTATCCGCAGAACGCGAACCCGTCGTGGTTCTCCTTGCCGCAGCTCGGGCAGGTGATCACTGGTCGAGTCTAGGCGACGATGTCTGAGATGAAAGGCCAGCTACTCGCCGGTTCCAAGCTGGACGAGCCGGTGTCGGGTGTCAGCTCGCTCGAGGTATGCGTCGACGAGCGCCACCGCTTCTTCCTCGTTGCCTGGCATGAGGTGCCCATAGAGATCGAAGGTCGTCTGGATCGATGCGTGACCCAGATACGCCGTGATCGCCTTCGCGTTCACGCCGGCTGCGATCAGGAGACTCGCGAAGGTGTGCCGGCATTCGTGTAGGCCGATCGCATTGAGACCAACTCGTCGCCACGCGGTCAAGGCGCGCTTACGGACCGCGGTCGGCGTGAATGGCTGCGAAGAACTCGAGCCGAAGACGAGGCCGGTGTCCCGCCGCGTGACGAGCTTGTGCTCGACGACAAGATCGCGCAGGGCGGCGACTATCGCACGCCGCGGCGACCAGCGCGGCTCTTTGGCTCGCCAATCTCTCCGTGGCCGCTCATGCTGCGCTCGACCCGGATCAGCCCGCTCGCGAGGTCGACGTCGCTCCAGAGGAGGGCCCGCAGCTCGCCGCGGCGCAGGCCGGCGTAGAACGCGCAGCCCCAGAGCGCCCGGTCCTCGGCGCGAAGAGCTGCGATCAGCGCCGCGGCCTCGGCTGGATCGGCGATCCGCTCGCGACGACCGCGCGCGGCGGGGAGTCGCAGCCGCACGCATGGGTCGACGGCGATCTCGCCGTCCTCGATCGCCCGCCGGTAGATGACCTGAAGCGGCTTTAGCGCGTTGCGGATCGTGCTCGGATCGACGCCCGCGGCGAGCATCTCGTCGGCAAGCGCTTGGACGTCACGACGCTGGATCTTCGAGAGCTTGGCGCCGCCGAGACGGGAAGGACGTGAAGGCGGAGCGACCGTTCGTACT
>JACCZA010000184.1 GCA_013696185.1 Actinomycetota bacterium | reverse complement strand
ACAGCCGCTCGTCGATCAGGTCGAGGATGCGGGCGTCCAGGGCGGTGTCGAACTTGCGGGCGTACAGGTCCGGCGCGCTCGCGATGTCGTCGAAGTCCTCCGCCGTCAGGACGCGCGGGTGCGGAATCCGCCGATCCTCGCCCCAGCGGACGAGCTTCAGGTCGTCCCGCGTGATCGTGTCGCGAAGCGGCGAGTTCAGGAGCAGCGTCGGGATCAGCGTCTCGTCCGGGATGTAGACGTGCCTGAAGAAGGAGACGACGTCGGGGCGCTCCTCGACCGCGGCCGCGAGGTATTCGACGCTCCTCCGCGCCAGGCACCAGTGCTGGTAGCCGCCGAAGGGATGGAGTCCGCGCGGAAAGCGGCGCCTCAGCGGGACGCGCACGTGCTTGTTCGGGAACGACAGATGCCGTCCGAGGAAGCGCTGCGGCCAGTGCCAGCTCTCGATCCGCGAGAAACCTCCGTCCGGTCCCCACGCCTGCCAGGGCAGCGGGGCGTAGTGCACGAAGCTCGATCCGTCGTGCGCCTCGAAGAACTCCCTGATGAAGCGGCGGGACTTGATCGGATAGTCCTGGCCCGTGAGGAGGACCGTGTAGCTCGGCACGGGGCGCCGCGCGGCGATCCGCTCGATCCCGGCGAGCGTGGCCTCGACCAGGCCGAAACCGCCCCAGTGTGTTCGCACGCGGGGCAGGTGATGCAGATCGCCGATGTCCTCGACGCCCGCGACGAGCTCCCGGTACTCGGTTGGAGGCGTCTTGCTGTCGACGTGCAGGTAGAAGGCAGCGTCCTCGTCGGCCAGCGCGTGTACGAGGCGCGCCACCTGGCGCGGGTTCTTGTGGGCGAGAACGATGTAGGCGATCGTCATCCGGCAGTCCTCTCTCCGCCGGGGGGAACGAAGCGCGAGCCGGCGTGGCGTCGGCACGCTAGCAGCGCCCCGACCAGGCTCCAGACGGTGAGGGACAGCACGGTCGTGCGCAGGGTGTAGTCGAAGATCCCCTGCGTGAAGAAGGCGATGAGGGCGGCCGAGACGCCGGCGACCACCGCGCGGTCGCGGAAGTCGTCGGCCGCGCGGGCCCTCCTCGCCGCGCGGCGGCCCGCCCCGACCAGAGCCCCGACGAAGGCGAGGAGGAAGAACACCGCGGGCAGGCCCGCCTCGGCGGCGAACGTCAACAGGAGGTCGTGGGCGTGGGTCGCGCTCACCTGGCTCGAGACCGAGGTGAACTTCCGGCTCGCGACCGGGAAGCTGCCGGGGCCCTGCCCCGTCACCGGGTCATCGACGATCTGCCGCCTCGCCTCCCGCCAGATGGCGCCGCGCTCGTCGTAGCGGCTGAGCGTGGAGATCGACTGGGCGCGCTCACCGACGACGCGGAGCTGCGTGTTCTCGACGCCGAATGCACCGAGGAGCGCGGCCAGGAGGACGATCGGCACGCCGAGCAGGAGGGCGGTGCGACGCGCGGCCGGCAGGACGATCACGAGGAACACGGTTCCGGCCACCGCTCCGATCCACGAGCCGCGCGAGAGCGACAGCGTGAGCCCGCCGAGGAGGGCGAGCCAGGCCAGGGAGGCGAGCACGCGGCCGCGCTGCGTGCGGGCGCCGAAAGCGAGCCCCGCGGCCACGAGGAGCGTCATCGCGCAGAAGCCCCCGAGCTCGTTCGGCTGTGCGAAGACCCCTTCGATCCGGCCGCTCACGAGCGATCCGCCCTGGTAGGCGCGTAGGGTGCCGACGGTCAGGACGGCGTGCGTCGCGATGCCCCCGGCGACGAGCACGAGCGCGCCGAGGATCCAGCGCACGTCGCGCATGCTCGCGCACGACCCGAGGATGACGCAGGCCAGGATGAGCCCGCCCGCGAGCGACGTCGTGTGCTTCACCCCGAGCTCCTGATCGATGCCCGACGGCAGCGCGACCAGGGTCCAGGCCAGGAGCGCGAGCGCCCACCAGAGCGCGGGCGACCAGCGGAGCGGGCTGCGACCGGCTGCGAGCCGCTGCATCACGACGAGGCCCGCCACCGCCAGCACCGCCACCTCGACGCTCTGCAGGAGCGGCACTCCGGGGACGCCCTGGGTGGCGACGGGGTAGGTCGCGAAGATCGCTCCAGCCCCGATCGGGGGGTAGGTGACGACGAAGCCGGCGACGAGCGGCACGAAGGCGAGCGCGATCACCCCGCCGGAGGCCACGTCGCCGAGGAGGAAGCGGGTGGCGTAGATGAGTGCCGCACCGAGCACGAGGCCGAGGAGCGCGAGGCCGACCGCCGCTGCAATCGGCCGGAGGAGTGGCACGGCGCTTCGCACCTGCGGTCGGGAGATCGGAAGGGCGCTCACCCTCGAGCCACCTCCCGGTAGCACGACATCGTCGCGGCGATCCAGCGCGAGAGCGAGTAGTGGTGACGCGCGCGCTCCCGCCCGCAGGCCGCCAGTCGCTCCCGCAGCTCCGCATTCCGCAGCATCGAGACGATCGCCGCACCGAGCGCCGCCCGGTCGCCGGGCGCGACGAGGTGGCCGCAGTCGCCGAGCGTCTCCGGCAGCCCTCCGTCGGCGTAGGCCACCGTCGGGGTGCCGACCGCCAGCGCCTCGAGCGCGACGTACGACAGGACCTCGCGACCCATCCCCCGCTCGTCCTCGCCGCTCGGGATCACGAGCACGTCCGAGCCGCCGATGAAGTCGAGCGCGTCGGCGCGATGGCCGGCGAATGTGACGAGGTGAGAGACGTCGAGCTCTCGGATCCGCCGCTCCAGCCGCTCCCGGTAGGACGGCACGCTCGAGTCCGTTCCTCCTACGAACAGGATCCGCAGCCCGGGAACGCGGCGCGCGAGCTCGGGCGCGAGCTCGACGAGCTCGAGGTGCCCCTTCACGGGGTGGAGCCGCCCGACGAGGGCGACGACGGAGCTCGTCTCGGCCAAGTCCGTCGAGGCGAGGACGGCGGCCCGCATGCGGGGCCGGTCGACTTCCACCGGCGGCAGACCGTGGGGGACGATCCTCACCTTCCCGCTCGCGCGGGCGCCGAGTGTCGTGGTCGCGGCGCGCGTGGGTCCGATGACGCAGGCGCAGCCGAGCGCGATCGCGCGGGCGAGCCTCCCGTCGAAGCTGAAGTCGTGCTTCACCCAGACGACGGGGAGGTCGAGCCCGCGTGCCGCGAGGCCCGCCACGAGCGCCGCTTTCACGCCGTTGGCGTGGACGACGTCCGGTCGATCGCGGCGCAGCAGACGTCGGAGCGCCCAGGCGGAGCGGAGCATGTCCGCCGGTTTCGGGCTCGTGGGGACGACCTCCACCCGGTGACCGAGCTCGCGGATGCGGTCGACGAACTCGCCCTCCTGGAGAAAGACGATCGAATGCACCCATGCACCCGGAAGGTTCTCCAGCAGGAGCTCGAGGTACCGCTCTGCGCCGCCGAAGCGTCCGTAGGGAGCCACGAATGCAACCTTGAGCGCGTCGGGACGGGTCATGAGCGAGGACGAGCGGAGACGCGCGCCCCCTCAGGCCGCCAGCGGGTGGGCCGAGCGGGCGAACGCCTCCCAGAACGCGCGGCGGGTCTCGTCGAGCACCGGTTGGGTGTAGAGCTGGGCCGTCTCGAAGTTCCGCCTCGCCTGTGCAGCACGCCAGTCGGCGTCTCGGGCGGCGCGCACGATCAGGGCGGCCAGGGCGGGCGCGTCGCCCGGGCGGTGCAGAGACTGCCGGTCGAGCAGCTCCGGGATGCCGCCGGCCGTCGAGCCGAGCGCCGGGCAGGCACGGCTCATCGCCTCGAGCGTCGCCCGCGGCAGGCCTTCCTGGAAGCTCGGCTGCAGGTAGAGATCGACCTCGTCGAGCCATTCGGCGACGGCCGGGCCGGGCGGAAGCGTGCCGGCGAAGACGACCTCCTGCTCCAGCCCAAGACGTGCTGCCTCCGCACGCCACGGCGCGGGATCTCCGGCGCCGAGGATCCGCAGCTCGAAGGGCGGCAGCTCGTGCCTGGCCAGGCGAAGCGCCTCGAGCGCGGTCTGGATCCCCTTGAAGCGCAGCGAGAGCGCAGCGATCGTGCCGAGCACGAGGGGGCCTGCCGCGCCGCGCCGCAGGCGCTCGAGCCGCTCCTCCAGCACCCGGGGATCGCCCGGCGGGAGCTCGACGTCCGAGCAGCCCACCGCCACCCCCCGGCTCGGATAGCGCCGCTGCAGGAACTCCTTCGTCACGTAGAGGACGAACGGCGACCTGCGCACCCGCGCCTTCAGCGCCGCCCAGGAGTACGGCGCGTACACCCGCCCCTGCCAGCTGCCGTAGTTCCACAGGGCATCCCACGTGCAGGTGACGAGCTCGACCGCCCACGGCTTGCGCAGGTCGCCCGCGACGTCGACGGCGAGCGAGCCGATCTCGCTCGGCAGCCGGGAGACCAAGGCGTCAGCAGCGCCGATCGCGCGCGCGAGCTCGCGCCTGGCCTGCCGCCGGTGGGTGAAGCGGGCCAGGGGGCCGCTGAGCGAGGGAACCCCGACGAACGACACGGCGGGATGGCTCGAGAGCTCGAGCCTGTCGACGTCCTCGTCGGGGGCGAGCTCGGTCATCCTGGAGACGACGGTAAGGTGCCGCGAGAAGGCGAGGTTTCTGTCCCAGGGCCAGCTGCCACGGCTGGAGTAGACCCTCCCGTCGGGCGCGCGGTGAAACCGATTGTCGTGCGCGAACACGAGATTCTCGAGCAGCTTCTCGGCCCCCATCTGCGTCGCTTCTACCCGCTCACCGCTCCGGGCCTCCGCCGCGGACATGATAGACGAGGCCCTCCGCTCTCTCACTGGACGTAGAAGGCGCTGACGCGGCCCTTGACGATCTTCGCTCCGAGACCCGGGTACGGATAGCCCTTCCGCCGCCGGATCACGAGCGCCCACCAGCCGCCCGGGTACTCCTCCGCCGTCGGGTAGAGCGCGCGCAGACGGGTCACGGGCGAGCCGATTCCCAGGCGCCTCTCGGTTCTCCACCCGTCCCCGGCGACGACCGCGCCGCTGAAGCGGCCCCCCGGGGCGGCACAGGCGCGCGCGCCGCTGCCTGCGAACACGATCTTCAGCCCGAGGCGCTGCCACGACACCTCGCAGCCGCCGGGGTTCGGTCGGGTGCTCGTCGGCTTCCCGAACGTGGTCAGCGCCCCGGCGAGCTTTCCGGGCGCAAGAATGGCGTAGCCGCTGATGTCCTCGTCGCCGATGATCCGGCGGACGCGGGCCGCGACGGGTTGCTGCGTCGTCGGGGGTCGCCGCGGGGCGGCTGCCGGAGGCTTGGGCGTCGTCGGTCGCACGGGACTCGGCGTCGACTCGGTCCGTGGGCGTGCAGGGGGGCGTGTCGTCTCGGTGGGCGTGCGGCGAGACGTCTCGGCAGGCGCCACGCTCGGCGGCCGTCGGGACGGTCGCGGCTCCGCCGTCTCGGGGGCGGTGGTGCGCGCCGAAGGCTCGGCCGGCTTCGCGCCCGTCGTCCGGGCGGGGCTCCGGCGAGCCTCCCTGCGTACCGTGGCGGCCGGCGGAGTACGCC